>JAGVNP010000221.1 GCA_020053185.1 Deltaproteobacteria bacterium
CTCTGGAGGATAGATATGATTAGTATCATCGATCATACCCATGGTGATTTTCGCACCGTTTCTGATCTCAGGAGTGAGCATGGTTCTGGTCATATAGGTTCCAAAATCACCGGAAATGAGTCTCCAGTTATCTAGATTCTTGTTATATGTCTCTTCGTCGTCATCCATTTTTCCGTTTACAAGAAAACCCGATGGCCTGTTTGTTGAGCTGTAGCAGCGGGAACCCAGCACTGAGGAGTTATAGTCTGTTCCGAACTTGATGACAAATGACATACCAACGCTGCTTAATTTCATTGGGATATCGAACTGTACAGGAACAGTTGCTGAATTTTTGTAGTAGATTACATCTTCGACCACACGCAATGCCCTGATAATACCTGCCAGCTGTATATATTGCTCAAGTCTTCGGATAAGTCTGATCGGGCCTATGTGATAGCCGATCACATTAGCCTTTACCTGCTCTTCATTGAGCTTCAAATTTGCCATGCCAAAGATCTTTATGGTTGGCCGTATCTTGAGCCTGTCCACATAGCTTTGCCCGCTTCCTCCGGCTGACTTGGTGACCAGGTGTGATTTGTAGAAAGTGGTATGGAAGTTGTCTTTGGTAATAATATAGATTGCCTCCCAGTCTTCTGATTTGAATGTCTCGGTCTGGTAGTCATACCACACATAGGCTTTTTGAGATGATTTTGCAGGTGGATTTGATGCAAAATACAGAAAATACACCCAGCCTTTTTCGCCAGTTATAGGATCGGTAACTTCGATCTCAGAGGCCTTTGTATATCCGTCTGTCCAAGCATCCTTTGAAGTCTTGTCCCCCATATCTTTTGCCATAAAGAGGAGTTTGTCCCATGTATCAAATTTTCCGTTGCTTAGATCGGTGCTGGTTACAGGCCCGCCTGTCATAATCCAGTCGCCGTTTTCCCCGGTCATCTCATCGATCTGAAACAGGATGGGCTCGAATTTTCCATCTTTATAGGCATAGAGTCGTAAATTGGAGATTGGAGACCCTACTATTTCGCGTGCCAGTTTTCCATCCATGATCACCGGATCTACCCAGCGTTTTAAGGTCTTGTTCTCCAGAACACTTGCCTCTGTTACAGAAGAGATAAAAATTGCACTACATAGGAATGCTGCAACAGTTAGAAAAGCCTTACGTAACTTCATATGTTCCCCTTTCTTAATGTTGTTTTTAGATGCAACTTCGATAAGCGCTTAACAGACACTGCGAGCTTATCGGTGCACATATTCTGCCAGCTGTGTAAGATTGTCAATAAAAAACTAAGGTTTTATAGATAGTTATATGAGGGTAAGCGATTTTTGTGGAAGATATATTGAGATTCTTGTAAGGCGAATAAAAAGGGACTGGTGAGATTTTTCACCAGCCCTTTTATGAAGTTCTAAATTACATTGGGTTTTTCTTTAGATGGTTCTGAATGTCTTTTGCTGTGTAATGTTTCTTGTATCTTTTTTCATACTCAGGTCGGAGCAGCATCTGGCTCGTTGATTCCTGTGATCCAACCTGGATTTTCAGCGGATGATCCAGATAATTCAGGTATGCTACCTCATCCCCCTTCTTGTAGTAAGGTATGGTGTAGAACTCCACATAGAGATGATAAATTCCCTTTGCCCCGTCTGAGAAATCCCAGTCCTGCCATACATAACCAATGCTTCCAGGGAATGCTTCAGGTGGATACTTGTAATTCTCATCATCGATCAAGCCCATGGAGATCTTTACGTTGTCCTTGATTTCACGCGTAAGCATGGTACGCGTCATGAATGTGCCGAAATCTCCTGTAATGAGCCTCCAATTATCCATCTGAGATGGATAATTGGCCTCGTCATCATCCATTTTTCCATTTATAAGATATCCTTCTTCCCGGCTTGTCGAGCTATAGCATCTTGAGCCAAGTACATCAGAAGTGTAGTCTGTCCCAAACCTGATCACGATTTGGACGCCCATCTTTCTCGGGTGGCCTATCGGGATCTCAAACTGAACAGGCACGGTTGCTGTATATCTGTAGTACATAACATCTTCAACTACCCGCAGTGCAGGAATTCCTGCAATCGGTACATACTGTTCAAGTCTTCTGATCAGCCGGATCGGGCCTATCTGATGGCCAATGACATTACACTTTACGCCTTCTTCATTGAGGTTAATAGGCATACCAAATACTTTGAATCTCGGCCTGATTTTTAACCTATCTGCATAGCTTATTCCATTTCCACCTGCTTTTTTCGTGACAAGATGCTTCTTATAGTATGTGGTATGGAAACCATCAGGTGTAATGATATAATGTGCCTCCCACATATCTGATTTAAATATCTCGGTCTCGTAGTCGTATGACACATAGGGTGGCTCTGTTGATTTTGCTGGCGGATTTGATGCAAAGTACAGGAAGTAACACCAGCCTTTTTCGCCTGTAATCGGGTCAATTACCTCAATTTCAGAACCTTTGGTATACCCTGCTGTCCAGTCATCTTTGGATACCTTATCCCCGATATCCTCTGCCATAAACAGGAGCTTATCCCATGTGTCGAACTTGCCATTACTTAAGTCTAAGCTCTTGATCGGCCCGCCATTCATTATCCAGTCACCGTTTTCTCCGGTCATTTCATCGATCTGGAAAAGGATGGGTTCGAACTTGCCGTCCCGGTATGCATAGAGTCTTAAGTTTGTAAGAGATGAGCCTATAACCTCTCTTGCGAGCTTGCCATCCATGATAACCGGATCTGGTTTGCGCTTGAGGGTCTTTTTCTCGACGACCGCGGCATTAAGCCCTTCAGACACAAAGAAAATGATCCCAAGCAGAAAAATTGTTGAAATCCATAAGCCCTTTTTTGTTCTCATGATACCCCCTCATTTGTTATTTTACTCAAATATTCTCTGGATAATCATAAAATACACATATGAGAATCATATGTCAATTATGATCATAAAATGGCAGCGGTCTTTCCGTATAACTCGCGGAATAGCTGGAAGAAAAAACGAACAGGCTACTTGGGGGTATGTTTTTTATAAAATTCACATTAAAGATATTCCCTACCGAAGGGCTGGTCATGTTATGACCAGCCCTTACCGCAAAGGGTTGAATACTACATCGGATTTTTCTTTAGGTGTGCTTGTATGTCTTTTGGTTCGTAATGTTTCTGGTATCTTTTTTCATACTCGGGACGGAGCAATAACTGACTTATGCCTTCTTGCCCGCTAGACTTGATCTTTATTGGGTGATCGGCATAGTTCAGGAATCGCACCTCATCCCCTGGTTTGTATTTTTCCATGTGATAGAATTCTACATACAGGTGGTATTTCCCTTTGGCAGCATCCGAGAAATCCCAATCCTGCCATACATAACCGATGCATCCGGGATATCTTTCTGGTGCATGTTTGAAGTTGATGTCGTCAATCATGCCCATGGTAATCTTTACGTTTTGTTTCGTCTCCTCGGTAAGCATGGTACGGGTGATAAACGTACCGAAATCTCCGGTTATTAAGCGCCAGTTATCCAGAGCCGTGTTGTAGTTCTTTTCTCCATCATCCATTTTGCCATCCACCTCAAATCCTTGGGGATTGGTTGAGCTGTAGCACATTGATCCAAGGGCAGAAGGGGCATAGTCTGTGCCGAACCTGATCACGATATTAATCCCGAATTTTTTAGGATGATTTAATGGAACCTCAAATTGCACAGGCACAGTAGAGGTATAGCGGCAGTAAGTAACATCCTCAACAACCCTTAATGCCGGAACATTGACTACCTTCACATACTGTTCGAGCCTTCTGATAAGACGGATAGGGCCCAACTGGTGTCCGATCACATTTGCCTTTACCCCTTCTTCGTTCAGGCGGATGGGCACACCAAACACCTTGAATGTTGGTCTTATCTTCAGTCTGTCCACATAGCTTTCGCCATTGCCACCTGATTTTACTGTGTTCCATTTTCTCTTGTAATAAGTGGAGTGAAGGCCGCCTTCTGTTATGATATATTCTGATCCCCATATGTCAGATGAAAATATTTCAGTATTGTAATCATAGGTCACATACGGAGCCTGCGATGACTTGGCAGGCGGGTTTGATGCAAAGTGCAGAAAATATACCCAGCCCTTTTCGTTTGTGAGCGGATCAACTATCTCGATCTCACTGCCCTTGGTGTATCCGGAGATCCACTCATCTTTTGATGCCTTGTCTCCCGCATCGTCAGCCATGAAAAGGAGCTTGTCCCATGTGTCGAACTTACCATTGCTTAAGTCTACGCTCTTGATGGGTCCGCCAGTCATGATCCAGTCGCCGTTCTGACCAGTCATTTCGTCGATCTGGAAAAGGATAGGTTCGAATTTTCCATCCTGATAGGCATAGAGCCGCAAGTTGTTAAGCGGAGCACCAACTACATCTCTGGCCAGTTTTCCATCCATGATGACCGGATCTACTTTTCGCTTGATGGTCTTTTTTTCTAAGACCGCGGCACTGGAGAGCCCCTCAGTGATAAGGAAAATTCCTGCCATAAATATTGTAAAAATTCCCAAACTTCTTAATTTCATGTTGTCCCCTCTCTTTTTTGATATTGCAATTCCAAATTAGC
>JAGVNP010000035.1 GCA_020053185.1 Deltaproteobacteria bacterium
ATACAGTTTGTCTGTAATCTGAATAACCCAGAGCAGACACCAACCACCGAGGATGAGCTTGAAAAGATATTCAAATTTCTCTCTATAATGGGGCCCTGGACAACACCTGGCTTCAATATTTACAGAACCGATTTCAGCATCGACTTCATTTTTGATTATGTTGCCAGGTTTGGAATGCATGGACAATTACGGCTAGGGCTTGCCAGTCCCATTCCAAAACAAGACAATGCGTACATAACAAAGATCGACATAAAAAAAGTGATCAACAGGCTGTACGAATACAGACATATGTTTGAAAAATTCAGAATAAAGCCCAATCTTGACTGCGGGTTTCCGATGTGCTGTTTTACAGACGAACAGATCGGTTGGATGTATAAAATGTCAGGCGCTCCCAAATTCGGCTGTGGAGTTGCCATTGATATAAAGCCCAATATGGATGTTTATGGATGTTTCCCTTTATCAAATATCCACAAGAGATCTCTATTCGAATTTGATTCCCTCAATGATGTTAGGGCGTTTTATATCAATCTTTATGAAAATATACGACAGTCTGTATCAGGAATATTTGAAGAATGCGTCTCCTGTCAGTATCGGGAAGAAGGAAGCTGCTCTGGCGGCGGGGTGTGTCACTTATTGAGATATGCTATTGATGAAAATTGAACTCATATGTCCTTATAATAAAGAGCTGCTCGATCAGATTGACGGGCATCCTGTATCAGTACAAGTCTCTGATCTTGAAGACATTCATCCGGCAGCCCAATATGTCCGTGAATCCGGAAATGTCTTGAGCAATATCATTGTTGAAGTTGAAAAACCCTTAAGCGCAATAACTTTTCAGAAAGACTGGGCTGGAATTCCGATATCACTATTTGTGCCTGAGATGGGAAGTTTTAAGGATATCGCCCACCAGATACAGAAGATTCGAGATCTGAAAACACATATATATCTACCTGCAGAAAATGCCGAGAATCTCACCAGCTGCCGCATTTTGGCCTCACTGGGGATTACATGCTGCCTTGTCTTCGGCAATCAAGCGCCAGATTGGGATTTACTTTCTGATTTAATGACATATGCCATTCTTGGAAATATCCCTCATGCGCCGATCGAGCCTTTCAATTATATTGCCGACCATTATGTACCGGAAAATAATGTTGACTGGGGTAGCCTCTATTTTGACGATCCTTTAAAATGTCTGCATCTGGACTCAAACGGAAAGGTTTCATTATCGCATCGCGACTTGATAAACAGCTCGTTTATTGCTGAAAACATTTCCATGATTCACGACCCTATTGCAAACGAGGGATATAGGAACGGAATAAACGCATGGAGGCAATTCTTCCTAGATAATCATCCTTGCACGCTTTGCAAAGGATGGAAGATATGTCTGGGTAGATTTTTGTCTTGCGGCAACCAGACAAAAGGCTGTTCAGCGTTTATCACCGAAATGCTCTCTGTAGTTGAACAATTCAGAACACAACATCAGCAAAACGTCGGCCAGGGGAATTTATCATGACAACCGTTATCTTTAAGGCGACCGATCTTTGCAATTCCAATTGCATATACTGTCATGCCATCCATACAGATCATCAAAACATAAAAGTAATGCCATATGAAATTCTTGAGAAATTTTTTATCAGGGCAAATGAATTTCTAACTGAAAAGCCTGAAGAAAGATTAAATATTGTCTGGCATGGCGGAGAGCCGCTGACGCTTGGCCCACAATATTTCTACAAGGCCCTTGAGTTCAAGGAAAAACACTGCAAAGACACAAGCAAACGGATATCTTTCGAAATGCAGAGTAATCTCACCTTGTTTTCACGAGAGTACGTGGATGTTCTGAAAAAACTGGAAGTACAATCCATCGGCACCAGCTATGAGACCATACCTGCGGTTCGGGGCTGGGGAGGCAAAGAAGGCTCGGATAAATACAACAAACAGTTTCTCAGGGCTGTATCTCTGCTGGAACATGAAGGGTTTTCGTGGGGTATTATATACGTTGTTACAAAGCTTGCGCTGAAAAATCCTGCTGGAATCTTCCGCGAGCTAGTTAACCTGGTGCCATCTGCCTCGGTAATGTTCAATCCTGTTACCTATTACAAGAGCAGGCCTGAACAATTTGCCATAACACCGGAAGAGTTTGTAGATTTTCTTGGAGCAATCTTTCCTGAGTGGTGGCATGATCGAAACAGATTAAGCGGAATAGATCCTTTCAATGCCCTGGTTGATAATATCATCAACGGCAACACGAATAATCTTATCTGCGTCGATTCGGGAAAATGCGCAGACACACATCTCAGCATAACTCCGGATGGTATGGCCTGGCAATGCGGGAGAGCATCTGACTGGGGATTGATGGATTACGGCTCAATAATGGAATATTCTTTGTCAGACATTCTAAATCATCCGCAAAAAGATCTAATGAGAAAAAGATCCAGTATATTAAAAGACGGCGAATGCAAGGATTGCCGTTTCTGGGATATATGCCACGGCGGCTGCCCTCTGGATTCTCTTGGTGAGACCGGATCTGTTATGCACAAGTCTCCATGGTGCTGGATAAAGTAGGGATTTATTGAAAACCATTTCGAGCCTATAACCGGCATCAGGTTTGATCCGTCTCATAAGCCAGCCACGGAAGCAGAGACTGTGTGCAGAGAATCGGCTTCTGCAACTCCTTATATTGATCTTAGCTCATCTTTTTTACTTAAAGATGCACAGAAAAAAAATGAGCTGCCCTGGATAGGCCCTATAAACAGCATTGAAGATATATTAATGGTGTCAGGAGTATTAAAACAGATCCATGACAATGATCCTTCAAAAAAATTCAATATAATAACCAGAACAAGCTTCAAAGAAATCCTGCAAGGCCATCCTGCTGTTGCTGAGATCAATCAGCCTCCAATGGGAATAAAGCCTATCAATATAGATACCAATACAAAAACCTGCCCATCAAACAAGAATGCCTATCAGATG
>JAGVNP010000197.1 GCA_020053185.1 Deltaproteobacteria bacterium
CAGGATTGGAAGATCTATATAGCTATTTTGAAAAACCCAAGGATCCTTCCAGTTATATAGCCGTAAGAGTCGGTTTGGCATCCCCGGAGAAGATACGGGCATGGTCTTGCGGCGAGGTAAAAAAACCTGAGACTATCAACTACAGGACATTCAAACCTGAGCGGGACGGACTGTTCTGCGCAAAGATATTTGGTCCTGTAAAGAGTTACGAGTGTCTCTGCGGCAAGTACAAGAGGATGAAACACCGAGGGGTAATATGCGAGAAATGCGGTGTTGAAGTTATTGACTCAAAGGTAAGGCGAGAGAGACTGGGACATATAGAGCTTGCAACACCTGTTGCGCATATATGGTTTTTAAAGAGCCTTCCAAGCAGGATCGGCGGGATTTTGGGGCTTACCCTTAAAGAGGTGGAGAGAGTACTCTACTACGAGAGCTATATCGTTATAGACCCGAAGAACGCTCCGCTGCGCAAGACAGAGATCCTTACTGAAGATAAGTACCGGGCAGCTTTGGAAAAGTATGGGTTTGGAAGCTTTGTGGCCAAGATGGGTGCTGAGGCGGTAAATGATCTCATCGAGGATATCAATATTATCGAGCTTTCGGACAAACTAAAGGAAGAAATCAAGGAAACCAAGAGCGAGGCAAAGAAAAAGAAGCTTTCAAAGCGCCTCAGAATGGTGAATGCCTTTAGAGGCATAGACCCCAATGATCTTATAAAGTTTGTTGAGAACAGATTTCATCTGGAAAAGGATGAGCAGTTCAGGCGGGCCCTTGGGGAAATTTTAACCGAATGCAGACGGTTTGTAAAACAGTGGAATGAGACCGTTACATTTGAAGAGAGGAAAAAAATCGTTCCAAGCGTCAACAACGCAATAGAGCGGTTGCTCTCATCCAAGCGTCTTTCTCATGATGAAATCGATTATTTAAAACAGTGGCAGGATCCGTCCTGGATGATTTTGAAAGTGGTACCGGTTCTTCCTCCTGATCTGCGGCCTCTTGTTCCGCTGGACGGCGGGAGATTCGCAACCTCTGACCTGAATGATCTCTACAGGAGGGTAATAAACAGAAATAACAGGCTAAAACGCCTGATGGAGCTAAGCGCACCTGAGATCATTTTAAGGAATGAGAAGAGGATGCTGCAGGAAGCAGTCGATGTGCTCTTTGACAATGGCAGACGTGGAAGGGTGATTACTGGCGCAAATCGCAGACCACTCAAATCCTTGTCTGATATGCTCAAAGGCAAGCAGGGCCGTTTCAGGCAGAATCTCCTTGGAAAAAGAGTTGATTATTCAGGCCGGTCCGTAATTACTGCCGGTCCGGAATTGCGTCTTCATCAGTGCGGCTTGCCGAAGAAAATGGCAATCGAGCTGTTCAAGCCGTTTATATATCATAAGCTTGAGCAGAAAGAATATGTAAGTACAATAAAAAGCGCAAAAAGGATGGTGGAAAAGGAAGAGCCGGAAGTATGGGAATCCCTTGCAGAGATTGTCAGGGAGTATCCAGTGCTTTTAAACCGTGCTCCAACTCTGCACAGACTTGGAATTCAGGCATTTGAGCCTATATTGATCGAGAACAAAGCCATTCAGTTGCATCCGCTGGTATGTCCTGCATTTAACGCGGACTTTGACGGTGACCAGATGGCAGTGCATGTGCCTCTAAGTGTTGAAGCACAGGTAGAGGCTCGCGTACTTATGATGTCTACGAACAATATCCTTTCGCCCGCCAATGGCAAGCCGGTCATTGTACCAACCCAGGATATTGTACTAGGGGTATATTACCTCACGAGAGAAAAGCCGTTTGTCAAAGGTGAAGGCATGATCTTCTCAGGACATGACGAGGTGCGCTCAGCGCTCGATGCAGGGGTGGTATCGATCCATGCAAGGGTTAAGGTAAGAATAGACGGCAAATTGGTTGATACAACAGTTGGCCGGGTGATTTTCAGTGAGATCGTACCAAAAGAGATTCCATTTGATGTGATCAATAAGCCGATGACAAAAAAGGCGCTCGCTGATCTGGTTGATCTAAGCTTCAAGGTTGCCGGGGACAAGGATACCGTACTCTTGGCAGACAGGATTAAAGATCTTGGATATACCTATGCCACCTCATCTGGAATATCGATCAGCATAGAAGATATGATAATCCCAAAGACCAAGGGAAAGATCATTGCTGAAGCAAAGAAGGAAGTTGGTAAGATCATTACCCAATACAGAGAGGGTCTTATCACTGATGGTGAGCGATACAACAAAATTGTAGACATCTGGACTAAGGTTACGGACAACATCGCAGCCGATATGATGGATGCAATAAAGACTGATGTAATTACTGGGCCAAAGGGTAAGAAAGAGGAGTGTCTTTCTTTTAACCCGATATTTATGATGGCAGACTCTGGAGCAAGGGGTTCTGCCCAGCAGATGAGGCAGCTTGCGGGTATCCGCGGATTGATGGCAAAACCTTCGGGGGAAATCATCGAAACCCCGATCGAGTCCAACTTCAGAGAAGGCCTGGATGTATTAGAATACTTCATCTCAACCCACGGCGCGAGAAAAGGTCTTGCTGATACTGCGTTGAAAACCGCAAATTCCGGATACCTTACAAGGCGTCTTGTTGATGTTTCCCATGATGTGGTGATCAATGAAGAAGACTGCGGGGTCATGGATGGGATTGAGATAGAACCCCTTATTGAAGGTGGTGAGATCATCCAGACTGTAGGAGATAGGGTGCTCGGAAGAGTTACCATTGATGATATAAGGGATCCATTCACTGGTGAGCTTATTGTGCCTGCGAATGCCATGATTACTGAAGACCATGTGGACAAGATTAATGATGCAGGTATTGATAGAGTAATAATACGCTCTGTGCTTACCTGTAGATCTAAGCATGGTGTGTGCGCCAAGTGCTATGCAAAGGATCTGGCACGAGGCAGAATGGTAAATATTGGAGAAGCAGTAGGAATCATTGCTGCCCAGTCAATCGGAGAACCAGGAACTCAGCTTACAATGAGAACCTTCCATGTGGGCGGAACTGCAACGGTTATCGGGCAGTCCAGTATCCATTTTAACCACTCAGGAAAAGTCCGATATAAAGGACTTAAAGTTATCAAGGGAAGGAATGAGATTATTGCTATGAATCGTAACGGTATGGTGTCCCTTGAAGATGAGAAAGGTAGAGAGAGGGAGACTTACCATATAGTTTACGGGGCTAAGATTAAAGTTGAAAATGGGGCCAAGGTTGAGCCAGGAACATTGCTTGCCGAATGGGACCCATATTCAAATCCTATTCTTACCGATGCTGAGGGTAGTGTGCGGTTTGCTGATATGATTGAGGATTCCACTATCCAGGAACACTTTGATGAGGTGACAGGTTTGAGCCGCAGTGTAGTTATTGAGCCTAAAGACCCGGAATTGAGACCCAGGATGGTAATCATGGACAATGCCGGCAAGGTTGCCAAGATTCCCGGAACCAAGAACCAGGCCAGATACAATATTCCTATTGGAGCGCATATTTTTGTGAAGGATGGAGAAAATGTCTATCCTGGCGATGTATTGGCAAAGATTCCGAGAGAGACCACAAAAACTAAAGACATCACAGGCGGATTGCCAAGAGTTGTAGAGCTCTTTGAAGCCAGAATACCCAAAGAGTGTGCGCTGGTGACCGAGATCGATGGAGAAGTCTCTTTTGGTAAAGACACAAAGGGAAAGCGGAAAATCATTGTTACGCCTGAACTTGGCGAGCCCAAAGAATACATGATCCAGAAGACAAAGCACATATCTGTGCATGAGGGTGATTACATTCGTGCAGGCGAGCCTCTTATGGATGGACCGGTAGACCCTCATGATATCCTGAGTATTAGAGGAGAAAAAGATCTCGCAAAATACATGGTAAACGAGGTCCAGGAGGTATACAGACTCCAGGGCGTAAGGATCAATGATAAACATATTGAAGTTATTGTGAGACAGATGCTTAAGCGTGTCAGGGTAAAGGATTCTGGAGATACAGGCTTTGTAGAAGGTGAGTTTGTAGAAAAGCATATATTCAATGAGGAAAACGAGCGTGTGGTAAACGCGGGCGGACGTCCTGCGATTGCTGTGCCGCACCTGCTTGGTATTACAAAGGCAAGCCTCAATACAGAGAGCTTTATTTCCGCAGCATCATTCCAGGAAACTACTAAGGTTCTCACTGAAGCAAGTATTGAGGGAAAGATAGATCATTTAAAGGGGTTAAAAGAGAATGTTATCATGGGAAGACTAGTCCCGGCAGGCACCGGATTGCCTATCTACAGGAAAATAGGTTTTACTGTAGAAGAAACTGTGAAAGGGGATGAAATTCTTTAGAAAAACCCTTGACAGAAGTGACGTACGTTGCTAGATAACGGCTCTTTCCTTGATAGTAGTGCGTGCGTAGAAGATAGGAAAAATAAACGATTTTTTATAAGGACAGCAGATATATGCCGACATTGAATCAGTTGATTAGGAAGGGAAGACAGGAGATTAAGAAGAAGAGCAAAACACCGGCTCTTCAGGAATCACCTCAAAAGAGAGGGGTATGTGTACGTGTGTACACTACCACGCCAAAGAAGCCTAATTCAGCTTTGAGAAAGGTTGCAAGGGTAAGGCTTTCCAATGGATATGAGGTGACATCATACATACCTGGTGAAGGTCATAATCTCCAGGAGCACTCCGTGGTAATGATCCGTGGAGGCCGTGTGAAGGACTTGCCTGGAGTAAGATATCATATAATCCGCGGTATTATGGATGCTGCTGGTGTTGCGGATCGCCGTCAGGGCAGATCTAAATACGGCGCAAAGAGACCAAAGTAGGAGTAAAGAAAAATGCCAAGGAAAAATAGAGGCAGTCTAAAGCGGGACATAGCGTCAGATCCGAAATACAAAAATAAAGAGATCAGCAAGTTTATTAATTCTCTCATGGAGAGAGGAAAGAAATCTGTAGCAGAAAAGATTTTCTATCAGGCTATAGAAATTGTGGGTTCAAAAACCGGCGAAGAACCTATGCAGTCTTTTTTTAAGGCATATGAGAACGTGAAGCCTTTGATCGAGGTTCGGCCGAGACGTGTAGGCGGCGCCACATATCAGATTCCAACCGAAGTGCGGCCTGACAGGAAAGACATTCTGGCCAGGAGATGGATTATCAATGCAGCAAGAACCAGGGGCGAAAAAACAATGAGCGAGAGATTGGCTCTCGAACTTCTGGATGCATATAACAATAGAGGTACAGCAATAAAGAAGAGAGAAGACACGCATAAAATGGCAGATGCAAACAAGGCTTTTGCTCATTATAGGTGGTAAAGAAATTGAAACGAGAAGTTCCCATTGAACAATTAAGAAATATCGGCATCATGGCGCATATTGATGCCGGAAAGACAACGACTACAGAGCGTATACTTTTTTATACGGGGAAGAGTCATAAAATGGGAGAGGTCCATGACGGAGCAGCTACCATGGACTGGATGGAGCAGGAAAAAGAAAGAGGAATTACTATTACTGCAGCAGCCACCACATGCCTGTGGAGAGATCATGTAATAAATATTATTGATACCCCTGGGCATGTTGACTTTACCATCGAAGTTGAGCGAAGCTTAAGAGTCCTTGATGGTGCGATAGGTGTGTTCTGTGCAGTAGGCGGAGTTCAGCCACAATCAGAAACAGTATGGAGGCAGGCTGAGCGCTATAAGGTTCCGAGAGTTGCCTTTATCAATAAGATGGATAGAGTCGGGGCGGATTTTTTTGAAGTGGTAAGCCAGATCAAAGGCAAGTTAGGGGCAACCCCTCTTGTGTTGCAACTCCCCTTGGGCAAAGAAGAAACCTTCTCTGGAGTTATTGACCTGATTCAGATGAAGGCTTTTGTATATAATGAGGATGCAAAGGGCGCTACATTTGAATGTATTGATGTGCCTGATGAATATAAAGATCTTGTCGCTGAATACAAGGTGAAAATGATAGAGACCCTCTCTGATACAGATGATACCCTCATGGAAACATATCTTGATGGTAAAGACATTGACGAGAACACGCTTAAATCAGCGATTAGAAAGGCCACATTGGGGCTAAAGATCACGCCGGTTGTATGTGGTTCTGCGTTCAAGAACAAGGGCGTTCAGCCGATCTTAGATGCAGTAGTTGACTACCTCCCATCTCCGTCAGATGTGGGATCAGTGTTAGGAAAGACCCCTGGGGGGCAAGAAGATAAAAGACTTGCATCTGATGAAGAGCCGTTTTCCGCACTTGCTTTTAAAGTGGCAAATGATCCGTATGTGGGTCAGCTTACTTTTATTAGGGTATACTCAGGTGTCCTGAATGCAGGGGACTCTGTGTGCAATAGCAACAATGATAAGAGAGAGCGTGTCGGCAGACTTGTGAGAATGTATGCCAACAAGCGTGAAGATATAAAGTCACTCAATGCAGGAGATATTGCTGCAGTACTTGGATTAAAACATACGATCACTGGACAGAGTCTGTGTGATGAAGATAAGCCTATCGTTTTGGAATCCATGGATTTTCCAGAGCCTGTAATATCGATTGCCATTGAGCCAAAGAGCAAGGTGGATCAAGAGAAACTTGGGTTTGCACTTTCCAGGCTTGCGATGGAAGACCCTTCGTTCAAGGTACATACAGATACTGAGACAGGAGATACGATTCTCTCTGGTATGGGCGAGCTCCATCTTGAGATCATTGTAGACAGGCTTAAACGGGAATTCCAGGTAGAAGCGAATGTTGGGAAACCGCAGGTTGCATACCATGAAACCATTACAAAAGCTGTAAATGAAAATCTCAAGTATGCAAAGCAGACAGGCGGACATGGACA
>JAGVNP010000095.1 GCA_020053185.1 Deltaproteobacteria bacterium
AAACTGCTATCTTTGCGGCTGGAGTTTTGCGAGAGCTTTTCTACGGATCGAATCTTTGCTGAAAGCTCATATGCCCGCTCAAGCTGACTCTCTTTTTGCGTAATCCCCTTTCCAAGGGCTTTTTTATCCTTGGCAAGCGGAATTATTACTGCTGTAGAAAGAAAAAACAGTCCAAGAAATACTGCGCCTGAAATTAAAATTATCTTTTCTCTTTTGCCGAGCCCTCTAAGCCTTTCAAGCCATTCCTTATACATCTTATACACCCCTCTTGCAGATGAGCTTAAAGGTGATTGTCTGATCTGACTTGTCCACGTTTGCAGCAGATATCTTGACCTCGGATATATATTTAAGATTTGAGAGCGACGCTTTTATTCTGTCTACCTCATTATAGGAATTGGCCTTACCGGAGATGGCAATCTCGTTTAAATCTACAGACATCGAATCTATCACTGTTCCTGATCCTGCAGGGATAACAGCGCTTATATCTTTTATTATATCAAGCGGATTATTTACGCCCTCGACATCAAAAACACCTGCCTCTTTTGATCGCTGAGAAAAGTATTGCTCCATCTGCTTCACCGGCTCAACAACAGGCGTTCCTTTAGGCATCACTGAGACGAATTCCTTCTTTATCCGGGATTCCAGCTTGTCCTTTATTCTTCCTTTCAGAAATACATCCAGCGAAAGACTGGCCGTGAGAAGAATAAGAAAGGCAATAAACGTTGCACCAAAAGATACAACATACTTTCGCAGCTCTTCTCTTTTCTTTGTAAATACAAACTCGCCCTTACGAAAATCCGTGAGATCTCTTTTATCTATGCCTCTCAAGGCAAGCGATATAGCCATAAATGGCTCTACGAGATCTTCCTTTAGTCCATTGAATGCAACGCCACCTTCACTAGGCATCCCGACCTTAACCGACAGTGTATTCTCGATAGCTTTTGGAAGATCCTGGATAAACCCAGCATACCCTGTAAGGATGATCTCATAGCCCTGCAAATTCTGATCTATGCGATAAAGTGAAAGACCTATCTCCCTTGCAAGCTCTGCTGATAAAGAACCACCTTCGACGCTCTGAATAGACTCAATGCTCGCAAATCTTTCGATACCAAAAGGAAGACTGTCTATGTGTTTTATTTCCTGACCATGAAAAACTGAAATGGACGAATCCTTTTCACCGACATGAACAAGCGCATATTTTCCTTCAGGAGAAAGATAAAAAAGATTTCTTGCACCTACGATCGTGGCCGCTGCACATGAATCAATGCTCTCAGGGTCTATCCCAACATTGTTAAGCTCAGATACGATCTCTCGCACCGAAGGTGCATACGCAGCAACCACGCTCAAGAGCGTGTGGCCAGAGCTGGTTTTTCCTGTAAGCACAAAATCAAAGATAAGATCATCTTCTCCGGATGGAAGCATGGTTTCAAGCTCCGAAGAAATGGTTGCAGAGATCTTTTTCCTGTCGCTAAACGGCCTTTCCATGAACCGGTACATAACGGCACTCTCTGGAAGACTCACTACGCAGGCATCCAGCGCAAAATCGTTTTCCTCCATGAGGGCTTTTATCTCTTTGGCTATTCCCTCATTTGCCACGCGATCCCGTTTATGCTTGATGAGTCTTTCTATGGCAAGGCCTGCAGGAGAAGACCTCAAGGAACAGATATAGATGAATGCGTCATTCCAGTATATGCCTATGGACTGCTTTTTCATATCGCCTACTCTATCCTATAATAAAGGGTCTGCACATTGCTACCCTCCCGTGCAAGAACTGCCTTAAGATCAAGAATAGCACCAGAAGGCATTACACCTCTTACCTTTACCAGAAAACTGGAACTTTTTATAGTCATGATGTTTTTTAGCTTAGTTACAGACGCATCATCAAAACCGTAGTCTTTTTCCAGCTTATTGAGCACAATGTTCTGAAGGTCTGTTTCGCTCTTAAACGGCCTTTTGTCCATGATGAGGGCCACAAGATCTTCTTTCTCTGCAGCAAGGGCGAGCAGTACTTCTTCAGAAGCAGTATTCACATTGATCTTTCCCTTTGTGCCAACAGTCACAAAGTCTTTGATCCCAGTGTATTCCTCTGTTCCGTAGAAGAACTCCTTCTTAAAACCTTTTATCAGCAAAATCTCTTCGGGTGTGTCCATAGGGCCGTTCTTGCACTCATACGGATCAGCCAGCCCCTCATAGTATTCATACTCTGCGCCGCCAAGCCCGGTGGGATTATCATCCGTATCAATCCAGTCTGCGAGAGCATCCGAGATGCTGCTCAACTCATCGTCATTTATTTTGATGTTGAGTGCACGAAACAGAGCCTTGAACTGCTCCTTTCTCATGGCATCAACACCTCCGGTATCAACCAGACTGTTGAGGTCAAGCCTTGAGCACTCATCAGTAAGTTCGCCTGCAAAAGAAGGACCTTCAAGAATAGTGCTGGATGCCATTGCGTATTCGGAGAACATTGCCCAGGGTTCATCAGGTGCATCATAGGTTGCATCATCCTGTTCGATTAAAACTTTGGCTGCTTCCAGGCCTGAGCGTGACAGATAATATGCCTGGACAGAATCTTTGAAATTATACGCCATCTCAAGATCGGAAACCTGATTAGATAAAAATTCTATTACCATGGCAGTAAACAGGGCTACCACTGCCAATACCATTACAAGCACAACACCTTTTTTATCTTTGAGAAGAGCAGAGGTCAACTAAGCCTCCTCTTCCTTTTTTATTTTTATCTGGATTTCCGATAGAGGTAAAAACGCATAGCATGTAAAAGGAATGTCGTCTTTTCCCTGCTTGAATGTAAGTGTGATTTTTACCTGATTGGGTAGACATAAATTATCAAGGAGATCCCAATTGTTGTGTGTCTGATCTGAATTATCAATATATACGATATCTATAGATTTAATGCCTTCTGCTATTTCCATGGCATTCCCGCCCTGACTTACATCAGAATCAGGAACAGAATCCTCCCGTCTTATCAAAGTGAATGTATCTTCTTCGTCTTCCGATTCCCTCAGGTAATATCCGATTTCGCACAGACCTCCGGCCACAGGCGATAATCCCATATCTGCTGCCGAGATAAATGAAATGGAGTCCTTTTGTATTTCCTCATCTTCTTCGTTTTTTCCGATAAACAGATATCTCTGTATTCTTTCTTCAGTGCACTCTTCTGATGGTACATAGGCACAGCTTATATCTTTTATCATCCGGTCCATGGCAATACGGGCGACCTGATATACCTCGGTCTGCTCGCCTACAGATTGAGCTACATTATAGGAATTGAAAAATACGGAATTTACAATGGTCATCACCACAGCGGCAATTGCAATAGCTAGTAGGAGTTCCATGAGCGTGAAGCCGCTTTTTTGAGAGAAAAGAGTAGAGCGTGAAGCGCGAACTGCCTTCGGCGGTGTAAGGTGTAAGGTGTAAGGTGTAGGGTGGAAAATACTCGTGTTCCGAAATTCGCAATTCGAAATTCGCAATTCGAAATTTTCTCCTGAACCCTGAACCCTGCCTTTCATCTCATTTGCCTGAGAGAAATGTGACAAATTCTGTTTCAAAATTTTCCTTTTCCTCTTTTTTATTGCCCCAGTGAATTATTAACGTATATTTCCAATAATCAGGTACTATTGGAATAGCATTCATTTTCTCTTCATATGTATACCCCTTGTATTCTTCTCCAAAATCGCCTTTTTCTTCGCCTTTGACTATCTGAGGATCTGACATAACCTGGGCAATGCGCCCTTCAGCAAGCATGGTTGAGGTGGTGATAAACTTAGATCTAAGCCCCATATCAATGCCCTGATTTTCTGCCTTTAGCAGCCAAATAAAGGTGATGCTAAGGATCACAAGAGCAACCAGCACCTCTAGCAGGGTAAAGCCGCTTTTCTTATCGTGAGGAGTGAGGTGTGAGGTGTAAGGTGTAGGGTGTGGGGTAAATTGCGGATTGCGAATTGCGGATTGCGAATTGCAAATTTCTAAATTCGAAATTCGAAATTCGAAATTTTTTCCTGAACCCTGTACCTTGTACCTTAAACCTTTCTCATTCATAGGCGATCTCCACATAGTGGTCATACACCTTAAGATTCCCGGAAAAAGGTTTTATAACAAGGGTAAACGCGTTGCCGTATGGATCTTCAAGATAAATGACTCCTTGCTCAACAATGCCCTGCGGAGTGATGGTCAGATCCATTTCTCCCTGTTCTTTTTTGGACTGGTACACGCTCTTTATTCCGCTGAACTCCACTCCTTCAGGCAATCTTTTCTGCTTCAACATCAAAGGCTGCTCGCCTGTGGTTTCAGGCCTGGGATATATTCCTATGCGTGAATCTGAGATATCAAACCTTAAAAAATAGTATTTATGCTCTTTTATTGCCAATGACCTGCTATAGCGTATCATGGCGGAGATTCCGCGTGTTGCCTCGTCCATGCTCGATGCAAACAGAGATCCCTGTATTCGGGGAGCTACATACCCCAAGGTGATCCCGAGTATGGCGATCACGATCATCAACTCAAGAAGGGTGAAGCCACGTTTGTGGCCGTAAAGTGTAAAGCGTGAGACGTTCCAAAATTCGAAATTCGAAATTCGAAATTCGAAATTTTTTCTTGAACCTTGAACCATACCCGGATCAGCTTTCAGCTTTAAGCTTCTTACTTCCTACTGCTTACTGCCTACTAACAACTCGCCCTTAGCCCTGTTCCTGCACTTCGACTTCCCAGTTTCCGATATCGCTATCCTTGCCTTCCCCGCCCTCTTCGTTATCAGCTCCGTATGAGAACAGATCAAAGCTATTTGAGTTGTGCATGCCGGGATACAGATAGATATACTCTCCTCCCCAGGGATCTTTGGGAACAGAAGATTTTTCCAGATATCCACCCTCTCTCCATTTGGGAGGAACTTCGCCAACTGTGGGCTTCTCAACAAGTGCGGACAAACCCTGCTCAGTGGAAGGGTAATCTCCGGTATCCAGCCTGTAGAGCTTGAGTGCGCTCTCCAATGATGCGATCTGTATCTTTGCCTGAGTTTGTTTTGCCTCTTCAGGCCTACCCATGATCCGGGTTCCCACAAAAGTGGCAAGTATGCTCAATATTACAATGACTACCAAAAGCTCTATAAGGGTAAAACCTTTATTGTTATTCATAAATCATCTCCTTCTGTACGTGGGGTGTGAAGCACAAATCGTAAATAGTGACGAGTAAATAGTAACGAGTTTTACTTGTCACTTGTCACTCGTTACTGCTTCTACGCTTTACGGTCTTATCCTTTCACTTTTTACTTTTCACTACCTAATTATCTGGCTCATCTCCAGCATGGGGAAAAGTATGGCCATCACAACAAAGCCAACAGTGAGGCCCATCACGAGAATCATTGCAGGCTCAAGAACCGATGTCAGCGCAGCGATCGTTGTCTCTACTTCGTCTTCATATGCATCAGCTGACTTGAGCAGCATCTGTTCCAGCCTTCCGCTTTTTTCACCTACAGAGATCATGTGCGTGATAATAGGCGGAAAGACGCCGGAGCGCTTAAGCGGGTCTGCGATGCTTGATCCATCCATGATCTCAGTGATAGCTCCTTCGATAGCCCTTTCCATGATTTTATTCTGCACGACAGTCTTTACGATATTCATTGCCTCCAGGATGGGTACGCCAGAGGCCAGTAATGTGCCAAGTGTCCGCGAAAATCTGGCAAGCCCGACCTTGCGGTGAAGAGGGCCGAAGATTGGCATGTTCATCCGCCATCTGTCATATATGAAAGATCCTCTTGGGGTCTCTTTCCATTTCATGAAAAGATAGATCCCTGCAGCAACAGCTATTATTATGATATACCATGTTTTGCTGAACAGATTGCTTAGTCCAATGAGAATAAGAGTTGGAAGAGGTAGGCTCTGCTCCATGGTTTCAAACATGGCAACAACTTTTGGAATAACCGCTGTAAGCAGATAGAAGAGAACGCCGATGCAGACAACAAAGAGCAGGGTTGGGTATACAAATGCAGCGCTTATCTTTGACTTCAAACGATACTGTTCCTCAAGAAAATCTGCGAGCCTGAGTAATACCACATCAAGCGATCCGCTTGCCTCGCCAGAGCGAACCATATTTATATAAAGACCGGAAAACACCCTCTTGTGCTGGGAGAGCGCGTCTGCGATAGAGAGTCCTTCGTTTACCGCCTCCCGCACCTGGGCGATCACCTTTTTCAGAGCAGTGTTGTCTGTCTGCTCATAAAGAGCGCTCAAAGAATCAACCAAAGGGATAGAGGCTGAAACCAGGGTGGAAAGCTGTCGTGTCATTACAGCAAGGTCTTCTGCCTTTATCCTGCCTAAAATATCTTTCAGTGTAACGGTCCTTAAGGAAAATTTTTCCTCTAAAGGGTTTTCTTCAGCCACATCGCTCACAAACACGCCCTGAGTCTTAAGCTTCTGCTTTGCCTCGCGAGCAGATGTGGCATCGATCATGCCTTTTAGTTCTTTTCCTGATTCAGAATAACCGCTCCAAGAGTAAACTGGCAACTTAGGTACCCCTTTATTTTGCTACTCTTTTTTCTCCTTAGCCAAGGACTTAAAGTAGCTCTCGTTTATTTCCACTTTCACATTCTTTTTTACTTCATCAATAAGGCCGGTTAAAGCTTTTTCACGTTTTTCCTGGGCGACCTTTTTTTCAATAGATGCCTTGACCTTATCGAGTTCGCGAATTTTTTCAGGCCGCACATCTTCTACCTTGATTATATGATATCCCTTGGATGTCTTTACCACTCCGCTCAGCTTTCCTGATTTCAGAGAGAACGCAGCTTCATCAAATGCAGGCTCCATCCTTCCTTTCTGCATCCATCCGAGATCGCCTCCCCGCTGCGCAGACGGACATTTCGATTTTTCCTTTGCCAGAGCAGCAAAGTCTGCGCCTGCTTTTAGCTTTTTGAGTATGTCTTTTGCCTCAGCCTCTGTATTTACCAGAATGTGGCGCGCTTTTATCCTTTGCTTTATTGTGAATTCATCCTTGTGCTCTTTATAGTACTTGGAAATCTCACCGTCTGAGACTTTTATGTCACTGGAAACCTTCATCTGAAGCTCGTTTGCTAGCAGCTGGTCTGTAAAATATTTAATGCTCACCTGTATTTCTGGCTTCTTATCTATGCCCTGTCTCTTTGCTTCCCATGCAAGAGTCTTTACCTTTACAAGGCTATCCACTATCTCTCTTTGTGCCTCAGGGGTTTCATATCTTGCACGGAACTCAGGAGGAATCTTGAACAGCAGGGCTTCAAGGTCAGTATCAAGGATTGCATCATCCCCTACCTGCGCAATGACCTTGCCATCTCCTTTTGGAGCAAATCCTTTTTTGTCGCCAATGCCTCCTTTGTCTTTCGAACACCCACTGATGCAAACCATAAAGCACAAAATAAATAATCCGATTTTTTTCAATTTATCCTCCCTAAATACGTATTCTTTCTATATTTATACCCTTTTACATGTGAAATTCAATAACATGATCAAAATGCAAAAAGCGAAAATATAGACATTTAAGACACTGGACTATCGCAGCAATACACCTACGAGTATGCCATTTGAAACCTTTACTGTTGCTTTGTCTGAGGTAATCACGTTGCTCACACCACAGGGGAATCCGAGCGTCATTGTTGCACTTTTAAGTGTATAGCGAAAACCTTTAAGAAAAATTCCTTCTGCTTTTGGGGTAAGGGGCAAAAATGATACGGTCTTTCCCTTCATCTTTTCTATGCAATATTCTGATCTTATCAGAAAAATTTTGTGTTTCGGATCAAGGAGCTGTGCATCAATCCCGCTGGACAGAGCTTTTTTAAGCAAATGGATATTGGCAATGGAGTGGTCAATACGATCGCCTATGCCTGAAAGGATCACAATCTCTTTTGCGCCCTTTTTGATCGCACACTCGAGCGCAAGCTGGGTATCGGTTTTGTCTTTGTCAGGGCTATAGGCTACCATGTCAACCCCAATTTTCTCTAATTGCAGCCGGGCTTTCCTGGGAAGAGAATCCATATCGCCGATCACGATATCAGGAACAATCTCTGCATCAAGACAGTATTGCGCGCCTTTATCAGCAGCAATGATCATTTCAGATGCACTTGCACATTCCCGCAAGTCTTTCAGCTTAGGTGGATATCCTCCGCTAACAATCAAAAACATAAGAAAGATAAACAATGAATACCTGAGAAAGTCAAATTTATTTGAGTAGAAATAACTTGTTGTTTTATTTGTCCAGTTAGTTTTATTTGTTCTATTTGTTAAACACCTCGCACATCGAACCAATCAAACCAATTAGACCAATTAAACTTCTCGCGTTACTTTTCACTGTAAAAACTGATTCTCTATGTCTCTCAAAAACGGTAAGCTCTTATCCTTCTCAGATATAACCGGATCTGTTACAGGCCAGGAAATTTTCAAGTCAGGGTCATTCCATCGTATGCCGGCATCAGAGTCTGGCGCATAGAAAGCATCCACCTTATAGATCACCTCGGTGTTTTCCTCCAGAGTACAGAATCCATGGGCAAAACCGGTTGGGACAAATAGCATCTTGAAATTATCTGCCGAAATCTCAACAGGAAACCATTTTCCATAAGTAGGAGATTTCTTTCTCAGATCAACAATCACATCATAGATTGATCCTTTCACAACACGGATCAGCTTTGACTGCGCATGGGGCGGGTTTTGAAAATGAAGCCCTCTGATAACCCCTTTTTGTTTTGATAGAGAATGGTTATCCTGCAAAAAATCCGCCCTGATGCCTGCATCTTCAAAAACTTTTCTGCTGTAGGACTCCAGAAAAAAACCTCTGTGATCCTTATGCACCACTGGCTCTATTATATACGCCCCATTAAGCTCTGTCTCAATGAATCTCACAGTTTACCTCGCAATCTCTTCAAAAGACATACAGCAAGATCAAAAAGATGGCAACATGGCAATTATCTAACATGCCTCAGCATTCCGCTAATAGCTCTAAACATCTACGCGTAAGCGAATGATAGTTTAAAAACAAAAAATTTGCTTTTTTTAGTCTCTCGTCTATAATGCAGACCAAGTTTATATTCCCGTAAATTGAGATATAATTAATGCGAGGTGGTTAATGAGGAATGAAACATTATTTATTTACAGCAAATTCTTTATATTGTTCATATTAATATTTTGTCCTATGGCTGCATCTCCCTGTGGCATGGCTACTCATGGGGAGGTATCTCAACGTGCAATGTGGAGTTTTGATGCCCAAGATTCTGACTATAATCAATACATAGCAACACACCAAGACGCGCTCCAGGCAGGCTCTGTGTTCCCAGACTGGGGATACTCATTTGGATATGGCAATGAATCAGAAGAAGCTCACTGGGATCCTTTTATAAAGCATGCCGCAGATTACATACATAGAAACTACCCAAAACCATGGGATGAGGAAACAGAAAAACTGGCAGTTTTTCTCCTTGGAATAATGTCCCATTCAACTGCAGATAATTCCTGGCATGCATTGTCAGGCATGAGCGAAGGATTCATAAATGCCATGGGATATCAGGATTTCAATGGCAGTTATGGCGACGCACACTCCCTTGCTGACTTTGGTGGCGATGTCATGTGTTCCTATGAGTTCGATCTGTCATGGATATCACCAGTTTGGTATGTTCCGGTACAGGACATGGCAAATGTATATAATGAAATGGGTTATGACAGTGTTACACCTGATGTCCTCATTGAATACAGCGCTGTGCTTTTCATGGCTATTCAAGCAGAGCGGTTGGCATGGTATTTATATCCGCAAAGCGCAATAGCTTCGCCATTTCTCGCTGAGCAGTTTCAGGATTATTTCATAGGCGGCTTGGATGAGATGGCAATATGGAGTTCTTGGCGTTGGCATGATGTGATTGATTGGATGGAAAACGGAGAGTCCCTGTCACTGCAAAAAACAAGTTATGGCATTCTAAGTGAAAGCAAAAACCCATTCATTGATCAACTCCTCTTGAATTTAGACGACATTATAATCGAGGAAACAGAACGGGGAGCGATCTTTAGAATAAATCCCGCTGCTTACAGTAGCAGTGGAAAAACCATATCAAGCCCTGGCCCGTCACAAACGTGGCCGCTCACAACAAAGAGATCCATTACATACACCAGTTCAATTCCGTATACGTATCTTGGGACAAGTCTTGCTTCAGGAGATTTCAACAATGACAAGGTTGATGATCTGGTGATTGGTGCTCCTGGGTATGGGAGCACGGGTCATCCGCAGAAAGGTGCTGTATATATTTGTTATGGAAAAAAGAAGCTCAAAGGAAACAGTGAAACTGATCTGACATCGGATAGAGCTGACATTGCATTAACCGGCGCAAGCGATTTTGGGCGGTTTGGCTGGTCACTCGCGGTTGTGGATTTTAATGCTGATGGTTTCGATGACCTGGCTGTTTCTTCTCCTACGCTCGGGGAATTCGCATCACAAGTTGCAAGCGAGTACAAAGGCAAGATTTTTGTCTTTCTCGGCGGTAAAACCAAACATTGGGATGCAGAATCTCCAGATTTCATCATATCTGCAAATGATGATTATACCAATCTTGGCTGGTGCTTATCTTCTGGCGATTGTAATGAAGATGGTTTTGATGATCTCATCATCGGCGCTCCTTTTGCAAGAGCTGGCGGAATACAGCGTGGCTTAGTTGCAATATTCCTCTCTTCTCCCAGGAAGGACTCTGGAAACAATCTCAGCCTGACTGATGCAACATGGATTGCCAAAGGACAGAATAACTATGATTGGTTCGGCTATCATGTGGATATTGCAGAAATGCCTGGAAAGAAAACCTTTCTTTTGATAGGAGCACCTACTGCAGACAATGATAATACGCTGAGCGTTGGGCGGATTTACGGTTTTGATCTTTCAGGGGTTGGAAAAACCTCTTCTAGTCCTGTTCCATTCTTTACAATCACTGGAACCGATAATTTTGAGAAGCTTGCCACAAACTTTGCATGTGGTGATCCTTATGGAGACGGACAACCTCTCCTTGCAATCGCTTCTCCCACAAAAGAAGTAACGTCCCCTGCAGAACAGAGTGCATTTTCTCAATTTAACCCAGCCGATATAATACCAACAATTCCATTCCCTGTTATTGGGAATGTAAACCCATACTACCAAATCAAGTCATCACGGGAAGGCGCCACAGTATTTATTCCGCTTAAAGATTTAAAGGGAAGTGTTGGCCTTGCCGACCTTAATCCAAAGGCAACTTTTTTAGGAAAAGATTCCTTTGCCCACTTTGGATGGGATCTTGGCTTTTCAGATTATAATAATGATGGCATAGACGATTTTTGGGCCAGCGAACCATGGAGCATAACCTCTTCAGGGGCAGAAACAGGGTCTGTATTTATGTGGCAGGGCGGAGATGCCTTCCCTTCCGGGACTGTCGAAAGCAGCACCTCGAATGCTACCTTGAATCTATCGCACACTTTACGACAATCTCGTTTTGGCAGCAAAATTACTTTCGGGGATTTCAATGGCGATGGATGTCCCGATATTGCAATAGCTGCTCCAAATGTCTCCGATAAAGCACGTTTGGCAGGAAGTGTTTACCTCCTTGTATCCCCCCAGGCATCAACAGATGACATAGACGGCGATGGAATGTCCAATGAGTGGGAGATCGAAAACAGCCTAAATCCAGCAGATACTACGGATGCTGATGGTGATATAGACGACGATGGAATCATAAACAGGCAGGAGTATGATAATGGTCTTAATCCGAATGTAGATGATGCAAACGCTGATGCAGATAATGATAAAATGCCTAACAAATGGGAAATAGATAATAGTCTTGACCCACGCAATCCCAACGATGCGTCAGAAGATAATGATAGAGACGGATATACAAACTACCAGGAATTTATGGATGGCACAGATCCTGAGAATGCCACATCAAATCCTGACGCTAAGGCTAAATATAGCGAAATGTGTTTTATTTCGTCAGCCACTGTAGGCCAGCCCACATTATTTGAAATAATTGTATTGGCATTTTTAGGATTTGCCTTGCACTGTATTGTAAGATTGAAAGCTAAAAACAACAAAAAACAGGCCTTTAAAAAAATTTATAACATATAAAAAACTTTGACATGGAGAATCCCCCATTGGGGGCAATGCCTGTTCTTGTCAGATGTACAGCTAAGTTTTATCGGTAAGAATTGAATTTAAATTACCAATACTTCATATAGTCAGCTGCACTATCCACGGATCGCTCAATTCCATCAACAGCTTCTTCAGTATATTTAGCGTAAGTTTTGGTTTGATTCACTGTTTTAAAGATATCAAAAATAATCACGTTCAAAAAGAGTAAATCCAAAAGGACAATGATTACTAATGCCTTACCCCATGATTGCTGCACCAATGACCCGAATTGGCCGTTTTTAATATTTTTATCAGTCATGGATCTCCTCCTTTTTATATTTAATAATATAGATTTTCTGATCAACCCATCTGGGAGCGGGATATCTCGTCCTGTATAATATCAACCTGATCATGATATCTGGGGGATATGTGCATGGGGACGACTTTTTTTGCACCCACCATCCGTGCAATCTCGCCTGCCTGCGCTGCAGTGAGATGTCCTTTTGCATATGCCTCTTTTTTCAACTCATCAAGGTAAAATGCCTCTATAAAAAGCAGGTCGGTTCCTGATGAGATCTTCTCGATCCTTTTCAGATTGTCTTTCGAATATCTGATGTCAGTGAGATAGGTGAGTTTTTGTCCTGGAGAGATAATCACCAGATCTTTTATAATATCCTTTATCTGCATGTCTTTTTGGCCAGAGACAGTTTCTACTTCAAGTGTTCCATCTGTCTCATCTTCAAGAATCATCTCTTTGAGTCTGCCGACCCATGGTCCTGCCCGGTACCCTTTTTTTGCAAGCACCTCGCTCCTGATATTCACATGAAGCCTCTCCTTCATCACAAATCCAAGAGACAGGGTATTGTGCTTGAGGGCTACAGCCTCTATCGTATATCTAGGCTGCCTTAAAATAAGATTACCTTGTCTTGGCTGCCTCTGCCGCCTTACCTTCCTGAATCCATCTTTTACCGAGGCGCTTGAAATAAGTATTTCATCCTTTTGGATCTCATGGATATTTACCTCTAGCATGTATTCCATGGTGAGATTCCATGTGTATGCACGGAGCTTTGACAGCACCTTATCCGTAATGCCTTCCGGGCCATAGACATGAAGTGGCTTGTCCCTGTGAAGTATCACCCGCAGCACGTAGTCAAATCCCATGAAGTGATCCATATGAGCATGGCTTACAAAGATTGAGTTTATAAGCAGGATTTCTTTGTTGGCAAGACCTGCTCCGGATAAAAAGAAATGGCCGCAGTCAAATAGCACTGCATCTTTTTCATTAAGGATGCGAGTATACACCACAGGATCATATAACGGGCCGTTTACAAGCCGTGGAGCAAATGAAGGTCTCATTGATCCTTAATCCCCTTATTGGTATCTGTAGTTATCACGAATGACATCTGGTTTTCTTTTCACTAAAGCATCATATACTGGATCAAAAAACGGCGCAAGGCTTCTAAAACTAGCAATATGCTTACTTAATTTTACCTTGAAATTTCAAATTTACCGTTTGACTTTTCAATCTAGCAGCGTA
>JAGVNP010000138.1 GCA_020053185.1 Deltaproteobacteria bacterium
CCACGCAGCTCGGCTGTGCCATGGGCTGCAAATTCTGCTGCACCGCTACCCTGGGTTTTAAACGGAATCTGAGTACAGGAGAGATCGTTTCACAGGTAATATATCCTCTCAAACATTTCACGGACAAAAACATCACCAATGTGGTGTTCATGGGAATGGGAGAGCCGCTTCTTAATTATGAAAATCTTATAAATGCCATCTCGATCCTGCGCGATGATCTTGGCCCAAGCATGTCCAGAAGAAAGATCACTGTATCAACCTGCGGTATTGTGCCAGCAATCGCTAACCTTTATCGCGATGCTGAGGTAGGGCTTGCGGTATCTCTCAATGCACCGACTGACGAGATTCGCAGCAAGATCATGCCCATCAATAAAAAATATCCGTTAAAGGAGCTTGTGGGGGCCTTGAAAAAATATCCTCTCCCCAAACGTTCCAGGATTACGATCGAGTATGTGCTGTTAAAAGGCGTGAATGACCGCATCGATGATGCCAAAGCGCTTTTAAAAACATTGGCCGGAACAAGGATGAAGGTAAATCTCATACCCTTTAATCCATGGCCTGGTGCTGGGTTTGAAGCCCCGGCTGCAGAAGATGTGCTTGCGTTCCAAAACTATTTGCGCGCACATCACGGAGGTGTCATGATACGGAAAGAGAGAGGAAAAGACATCATGGCTGCATGCGGTCAACTTGCAGGAGGGAAAAAATGAGCGACCTTATCGAATACATGAAAGACCCAAAAAATTATCCGGACAAACCAGAATCGATAGCCCTGGTGCAGACTCACATCTCATGGGTTTTTATCGGAGATATGTATGTATACAAACTCAAAAAGCCGGTTGATTTTGGATTTCTTGATTTCACCACTCTTGAAAAAAGGAAATTTTTTGTAGAGGAAGAGCTCAGGCTCAATAGTCGTTTTTCTCCTGATCTTTATCTTGATGTAGTTCCTATCTCTAAAAAGGGAGAGAAGTTTATTTTGAATGATTCTTCCAATGTGTTCGAATACGCACTTAAGATGAAAAAAATCAATGAAGACAATCTGCTCAATAATCTACTTGCTTCAGGCAAGGTCTCGGATCAGATAATGGGGCGGGTGGGTCGGCATATTGCCGAAGTGTATGGAAAGATTCCAAGCGATGAAAAATCAAGATCTTACGGCTCATTGGACACAATTGCAAAAAATGTCATGGAAAATTTTGAGCAAACTGAAAAATACATTGGCGGGCCAAAATCAAAACAGGACCATAAGATTATGCAGACATGGTCTGCGGATTTTATGAAGAACAATAAAGGGCTTTTTCAAAAAAGAATTGATGAAGGACATATAAAAGACTGCCACGGAGATCTTCATCTTCAGCATATCTGCGTTGATGACAAAAAAATATTCATCTTTGACTGCATTGAATTCAACGAGAGGTTCAGATTTGGTGATGTGGCATCTGATGTTGCATTTCTTGCAATGGATCTTGACTATAACGGGTATCCGGATTTTGGACAAAACTTTGTCAATGCATACATTGAAACATCAGGCGATACAGGTCTGGCTGAAGTGCTTAAGTTTTATAAAGTATACAGGGCATATGTGCGGGCTAAGGTTACCTCGTTCATGCTTGATGATAAAGGTTTAAGCGAATCAGTAAAGGAAGATGCATTCAAGAAGGCAAAGAGCTACTACGATCTTGCATTCAGTTATATAAAAGAGAAATGAAGATTGATCTTCACGTCCATTCAAAAGAAGGCTCTGATGGAAACATGTCTGTCTCCGGGATTTTTGCAGAGGCAGAAAAACGCGGGATCGGACTTATCTCAATCACAGACCATGATTCCGTTGATGTACAGGAAGCAGCCCAAAAACTTGCGCAAAAGCACCACATAAACTATCTTTGCGGTGTAGAACTTAATGTAACTTTTTCCCATCCTGGCTATAGCAAAGGCAAGCAAGTATCTCTGGATTTTCTCGGATACAGCTTTGATATCCACAATCAGGCACTGCGTGATAAGCTCGCAGAGCTCAAGCGATATCGCGAAATTCGCGCAAAAAAGATCCTGGATAATATAAATGAAGAATTCAAAAAACAGGGGCTTCCTCTGCTTACTCAAAAAGACTTGCTGGCGATCCAGGCAACGGTTGATGGGATATTTGCCAGACCGCATATTGCAAATTATATGATTGAAAAAGGTATTGTCGCAGATAAGCAAGAGGCTTTCGATAAATATCTTGTAAAATGTGATGTGCCCAAGATGCCATTACTACTCGCTGAGGCATCTGCGATTATTCATGATGCCGGAGGAAAGCTGATTCTGGCTCATCCGAATGATCCAAACGGGACATCTCTTGTGGCTCTTACAAAAGATATCAGGGAACAGCAAAAGATCATCCTTGAATGCATGATTTTGTTTATTGACGGAATAGAATGCTGGCATTCGCGGCATGATGAAAAAACCATAGATTCCTATGTTGGTTTTGCTCGTGAAAACAATCTTCTTGCTACAGGAGGATCAGATTGCCACCAGCAGCCAGTGATTATGGGCACTGTCGATGTCCCTGATTATGTAGCTTATCAGTTTGGTTTTTGATATGATAGAGGAAGTGAAAAGAAAGGGATCAGATGAGACAGCCGTTTATTGAATTCATGCAGAAAAACCTGGGGGATAATACAGTGCTGATCGCCTGCGGTCTCCCTGCATCATATAAGACAGAGACCACTGAAGTTATTGCAAAGCTCAAGGGCTACAAAATATTAAGGACAGATCTCATCCGTGTTGAGGTGCTTAAGGGGGAAGATATTTTTGATGAAAAAGTAGCTTCAAGCATGGACAAGAGAAAACTTGTATATGATGCAATGTTCAAGCTTGCAGACGAGTGTGCTGCAAAAGGAGAAAGCATTATCCTTGATGCCACCTTTATCACGCAATCTTTGAGACGGCGCGCTGCAGAGGTGGCAGCAAAAAACAACAAAACATTTGTTATCCAACAGACGCAGTGTCCACAACAGGTGTCGCTGGAGCGGATCTCAAAAAGGACAAAAGAAAAATACGAATCCAATGCGCTCACTGAAGAGGCATATCTTAATAACAAGAAGAAGTTCGAGAAAGTTGATCTTGATGATCTTAAAACGCTTTACCCTAACTTGAAAATTGTGCATCTTCTGGTGAACACCACTTCTGATAAAGAGGATGAATGGTTTGTGATCGGAAAAAAAGTCCGATAGTTTTTAATAAATAAAGGAGAACTTTAATGAAGAAGATAATAATACTCGCACTGGTTGTATGTATCTTTACCGGATGCAGTACGACATTTAATGAAAAAAGGCAGACCTCGCGGTCTATGTTAGGGTTTGCCATGCTCAAGCTTACAGAAAATGATATAGATGGTGCGCTTTTCGAGCTGAATAAGGCTAAAGAAGTTAATCCCAAAGATGCCGAGGTATACTATGGTCTTGCCCTTGTCTGTAAAGAGTTGGGACGTAATGTTCAGGCTATTGAGTATTGCAACAAAGCGATAAAGTATAGTGGCAAGCTTAAGGAAGAACATCCCGGCATAAAAGGCGAAGCATACAATCTTAAAGGAATTATTCTTTTCAGCCAGCGGGAAAATGATGATGCCCTAAGCGCATTTGATCGTGCACTGGATGATGAGTCATACCAGACACCAGAGTATGCCTGGAAGAATATTGCAGAGGTTTATATTTCGTTAAAGGATGCAGACAAAGCAAAGAAAGCGCTTGAAGAATCTCTTTCCGACAACACGCACTATGCCCCGGCATGGGAAGCCTTATCCAGGGTGTATATAATTAAAGGAGAGCGTGATACAGCCATAAATGCGCTCGAGCATGCAGTTTTTGAATTTCCGGGATACACAGAGGCGCATTGGGGTTTGTCCCAGATTTATATTGAAAAGGGGCAAAAATCCGAGGCGATAAGCCATTTAAAAGAAGTTGTGAAGCTGGATGAAAAAGGGTCTTATGGCCAGGCAGCCTCAAAAAAGCTAAGAGAGCTTGGAGTGGAATAATTTTAAGCCAATCTGAATAGCTTGAAGCCCTGCTGGGGTCATTCCTTCAATACGGGAGGCCTGACCTAGAGTTTTCGGTCTTATTGAAGAAAGCCTTGTTTTAAGTTCATTAGAGAGACCGGATATTTTTTCATAATTGAGATTATCAGGCAGAATAAGCTCCTCCAGATTTTTGAACCGCTCGATATCCCTTTGTTGTCTTTTGATATAACCTTCGTATTTTATCTCAATCTCAAGCTCTGTCATTGCCAGAGGTTGGATCTTTTCCATAAGGCCTTGATCCACAAGATCCTGTATTTTTATTTCCGGCCTCTTGAGGAGTTGTTCTATGGAGCTTTTTTCAGTGGGTTTGTCATGCTCTGTATTATATTTTTCAGGTATCGATACATAAGTTTTTGAAAAATATTCCCTTGTTTCTTGTATCTGGCGTTGGATATTTTGGATGTTCTCAAATCTTTCTTTTTTGATCAAGCCGAGGTTTTTTGCATATTCTGAGAGTCTGAATATGGCATTGGTCTCTCTCAGCATGAGCCTGTGCTCAGAGCGGGATGTGAATATGCGGTATGGCTCGCTGGTTCCTTTTGTTATGAGGTCATCTATCATCACCCAGATGTATGTCTGTGATCTGTCGAGTATAAAAGGTTTTTCCCCTCTGGCTGCTAGCGCTGCATTAATACCTGCAATAAGTCCCTGTGCCGCTGCCTCTTCATAGCCTGAGGTTCCGTTTATCTGGCCTGCAAGATAAAGCCCTTTAACGGTCTTTGTCTGGAGGGTAGAATCAAGCTGATGGGGAAGCACATAGTCATATTCAATGGCATATGCTGGCTTTACAATCTCTACCTTTTCAAGACCAGGTACAGATTGTACGATCTTCCATTGAAGATCCACAGGCATTGAATTCCCAAGTCCTGATGCATACACCTCTTTTGTATCAAGACCTTCCGGCTCGATAATGATCTGATGCCCATCTCTGTCGCCGAATTTCATGATTTTGTCCTCCAGGGAAGGACAGTATCGTGCAGGTTTTCCTGTGATGGCGCCTGAGTAAAGAGGGCTTAAACAAATATTATCCCTTATAAGCGCATGGGTTATTGGTGTAGTCTTTGTAATATAGCAAGGCACTTGAGGGAGGGTAGGCTGCGGAGAGGAAAAACCGAGTGGCATGAATTCTTCATCAGGATCCTGTCGTTTCAGTGAAGCCAGATTTATGGTATCCCCATTCAATCTCGGAGGAGTTCCGGTCTTGAATCTACCCAGGCTGAAGCCAAGATTTTTTAAGGAATCCGGCAACTCATACGCTCCTTCTTCTCCAACCCTTCCTGCAGGTGTTTTTGTCTCTCCAATATGGATGAGGCCCGAGAGAAAGGTTCCGGTTGCAATAACTACTGCCTTTGCCGGATAAAAAATCCCCTGATAATCTTTTACCCCCTTAATTTTTCCGTCTGTTATCTCAATGGTATCAATTCTCGACTGGATGATGTGTATTGATTCTTGCTTCTCGAGTTTTGCCCTGACTGCTTTTTCATACAGAAACCGGTCGTTCTGTGTCCTGGTTGCACGCACAGCAGGGCCCTTTTTCATGTTCAATACCTTGTACTGGATAGCAGTTGCATCTGCTACCTCTGCCATAAGTCCGCCGAGAGCATCGATTTCCTTTACCAGGTGGCTTTTTCCAAGGCCTCCTATTGAAGGACTGCATGGCATTCTGCCGATAGCATCGAGATGCAGGGTAAATAGGCCCACACATAGTCCCATCTTTGATGCAGCATAAGCTGCCTCAGCACCTGCATGCCCGGCACCAATCACGATGACGTCAAAGCTTTCCATGGAAATAGTCTCTAGTGCAAAAAAAACCTCTTTGCAAGTGCATGAAGAAAAGAAGGCTGATGATCTTGAAAGGTTAAAACCATGATTGGAAAAGTAAGCCTTTTATGATATCTTCTTTCCGGTTGGCCTTAGATAGGCGGATAAAGGGTCAGAAAAGAGGAAAACTAACCCTATAGAGCTGAAGAACACTTGAAAAACCAGAGTGTTTTCCTCGGAGTGGCTGTTTTTAAGGAATAAATTTCTTGACAGCATATAGGGGCAATGGTAAAAAAATGAGTGATTCACCATTCAGTTGTGTTAGAGGAGTTGGGGTGTAATCAAAAGGGTTTTTGGCAGTGCTGGATAGAAAAGCAAATTCCAGAAAATTTTAGTGCCTTCAAACTCTTAAAAAATTGCGGGGGAGAAGCTCCATGAGGGGACAAGAGGTATGGTTTTTAAATGGACTTTATTCGATGTTGTTCCTGTCTCCTGTGGTAAGATATCTTTCTTTTTCAGCTGAAAATCTGTACACAAAAATTCTGATGCCTCAATAGGGGGAGTTATTAGATGATAGAGCTTAACTGGACAATACTCATACAGATGGTAAACTTCTTGATATTGATATTTGTCCTTAACAAGGTCCTATACAAACCTGTGCTTAAAGTCCTTGAAGAGAGAGACGAGAAAATCTATGGCGGTCAGCAGAAGATAAAGGATCTCGAGGAAGAAACTCGGCAGATGCTGAAACACTACACTGAAAAGATTTATAAGGGCAGGATTGATGCCTTAGAAGCTAAGAATGTAGCGAAAAAAGAGGCAGTTAGTAAGACAAATGATATTATCAATGAAGCAAGAGCCAAGGCAGAAGAAATCACCCAGCAGGTGCGCTCAGAGATAGTGCAGGAAGTTGGGAAGGCAAAAAAAGAAATAGAGTCTGATTTGGCCTCCATCGCAGCATCTATCGCGCAGCGGGTCCTGGGAAGGGAGGTTGCATGACAAAGCAAGTAAAAAGAATACTTCCCTTGTTTGCGGTTTTCTTCTTTGCCGCAATATCGCTGGCACTTGGTTCTGAAGGTGGCGGCGGAGGAGAAGAAGGTTCTAGGCTCTGGGAACTGGTTTGGAGAATCGTCAATTTTATAATCCTTGCTGCAATACTTTATAAGCTTTCTGCAGATAAGATAAGAAAATACTTTAGTGAGCGTAGCTCCGATATTGCAAAGCTTCTTGATGACGTGGACAAGGCGAAAAAAGAGACAGAAGCCAAATATGCAGAATATCAAAATAAGATAGCTGATGTGGAAAAAGAGATCGGTGAGATCCGGAATCTTCTTGTTGGCGAGATAGAAAAAGAGAAATCCAGGATTATTGAAGAGGGTAAGATCGCTTCAGAAAAGATTATCGTCCAGGCAAAGGAATCGGCCCAGCATGAGGTGGAAAAAGCAAGGGAAGATCTCAAAGAGGCTGTGGCAGAGATGGCGTGCAAGATGGCTTCAGATATCATTACGGAAAAAATTACTGCGGATGACCAGAAACGCATCGTAGATGAATATTTGGATAAGGTGGTGAGGTAAAATTGAAAGGTAATATAGTTGCAAGAAGATATGCGCAGGCATTGTTTGAGCTTGGAGAGGAAGTTAAGAAGGAAAGCCAGTTCCTTAAGGATCTCGAAGCAATAGATGAGATCGTATCTTCAAGCGAAGAGCTGAAATCAATCCTTGAATCTCCGCTTTATGACCTAACTTTGAAGCGGAAGATTTTGGACGGCATTATAGCAAAGGTTGGGCTTTCTGACTATGTGTCTCGGTTTTTAGGGATACTTCTGGAAAAAGACAGATTCAGAAATCTTGCCGACATCATGGATTCTTACAGGGAGTTTATGGACAAAAAGTCAGGCAAGGTAAGGGTGCAGTTGTTAACTGCTACCGCGATTGGTGATGATATTAAGAGCAAGGTGTCAAAAGCTCTCTCTAAAGTTGTAGGCAAAGAAGTTGAACTTGAAATGGCTGTAGACAAATCCCTTATAGGTGGAATTATCGCTGAAGTTGAAGGGACTGTGTATGATGGCAGCATAAAGACACAATTAGAAAGAATAAAACAGAGCTTAAAAGAGGGGTGAAAAGGATATGCAGATAAGGGCTGAAGAGATAAGTAAGATCATAAAGGACCAGATAAAGGGTTACGAAAAAGAGATTGATGTTGCCGAGACTGGTACGATCCTTTCTGTTGGTGATGGTATCGCAAGAATCTACGGACTCAGAAACGTTATGTCTTCTGAGTTGATAGAATTCCCAGGCGGGCTTTTTGGTATGGCTCTTAACCTGGAAGAAGATAACGTAGGATGCGTTATTTTCGGTGAATGTGCGGGTATCAAAGAAGGTGATCAGGTAAGGAGGACAAAGAAAATCGTTGAGGTTCCGGTCGGCGATGCAATCATGGGCAGGGTAGTAAACCCCATAGGTCTTCCTATTGATGGAAAAGGACAGATTGAGTCGAAAGAAACCCGAGTCATTGATGTAAAAGCCCCTGGTATTGTAAAGAGACAGCCGGTGAAAGAGCCTCTGCAGACAGGCCTGAAATCTATCGATGCAATGACCCCTATCGGAAGAGGCCAGAGAGAATTGATCATTGGCGATCGTCAGACAGGAAAGACAGCCCTTGCTATCGATACCATTATTAACCAGAAGGGC
>JAGVNP010000116.1 GCA_020053185.1 Deltaproteobacteria bacterium
AAAGCGGAGAATACGGGCCAGCAACAATCGAGATTGCAGACAACAAAAATCTTTTTTCCGGATTTAAAAGCCGCATGCATGTGTGGATGAGCCACGGTGATCATGTGGCCACGCTTCCAAAAGGGTTTAAGGCCCTTGCAAAAACATCAACCTGCCCTATTGCTACTATGGCTGATGTAAAGAGAAAAATCTTTGGCGTGCAATTTCACCCAGAGGTGGTGCATACCCCAAAAGGCTCAGAGATATTGAAAAATTTCCTGTTTGAAATCGCCGGCTGTTCAGGTGGATGGACAATGGCGGGATTTATCGAGGAATCAGTGAAAGCGATCCGCAAACAGGTTGGAGATGGCCAGTTGATCTGCGGCCTGTCAGGCGGTGTTGATTCTTCTGTTGCTGCGGCTCTGATCGATAAAGCAATAGGCACCCAGATGACTGCCATCTTTGTAGACAATGGACTGCTCAGGGCTGGCGAGAGAGAAGATATCAAGAGGATGTTTACCAAAGATCATCCTCTCAATCTAGATATTGTTGATGCGAGAAAAGAATTTTTGGACGCACTCAAAGGTGTGACAGAACCTGAGCAAAAGAGAAAGATCATTGGAAAAACATTTATTGATGTATTCTATAAAGAAGCTGACCGCATCGGCGGTGCAGACTTTCTCGCACAAGGAACCCTGTATCCAGATATTATCGAGAGCAGGTCAGCAAAAGGCGGGCCTTCTGCAACCATAAAGAGCCATCACAATGTGGGCGGGCTGCCAAAGGACTTAAAATTCAAGCTGATCGAGCCTTTGAAAGAACTTTTCAAGGATGAGGTTCGGCGTCTCGGAAAAGAGCTTGGTCTTCCTGATACATTGCTGAACAGGCAGCCATTCCCTGGCCCTGGTTTGGCTGTGAGAATTCTGGGCGAGGTCACTGAAGAAAACCTTGCAATCTTACGCGAGGCAGACAAGCGGGTGCAGGAAGAGATCGTTAAGTTCGAAGGATACAAAGATATCTGGCAGTCATTTGCAGTGCTGCTTCCGGTCAAGAGCGTAGGCGTTATGGGTGATGAGAGAACCTATGCGAATGTGGTGGCATTGCGCGTGGTCTCAAGTCTTGATGGCATGACTGCTGACTGGGTAAAGGTGTCATACGATGTGCTTGCACGAATATCCTCGCGCATCATCAACGAGGTAAAAGGTGTAAACCGCGTGGTCTATGACATCAGTTCAAAGCCGCCCAGCACCATTGAATGGGAGTAATCAGGCTTTTGACTTTGAAATAATTCATGTTCAGATCCGTTTAGAATACCTATTTCAGAGAGCTCTTTATCTTTTCAACGACAACTTCCACATCCTCACCCAGCAGGAATCTGATGGAAAGGTTTTGAAGATATTGATCGTTCCAGGGAATATTACTCTCGTCGATCAGATCCCTGATATCATTAACCTTGCCTCCTAGCACATCTTTCTTCTGCTCAACGGAAAGCGTATCATTAAAATCCACGTGCATTAGAAGTAGATGCTCGATCACATGTGTCTTTCCCAAAAGAGGAATAATAATGATCGATGCATCATCTGATCTGCCGACTCCTGCATATACAGCACCGGTGCGCACAATGGTTTTCTTTGTTCCCATGAGAGGTACCGGCTTTTCTGCCCTTGATTTCATGTTCAGGGCAATGCCGCCTCTCCTCACAATAGCTATTGTGGAAGAATCTATCGGCTTAGCGTCTTCATCAAGTCCTTTTATTTCATAGATGGTATATCCGTTTATGCCTGAGATCGCCTTTTGCATACGCTTCAAAGAGAGCCCGTCTTTTGCCGTAATGTTATCCAGCGAGAAATTGATTTCTTTTAGCAGGTCAAATACCAGACCTTTTGGCGCTTCAACTTTTCTGCTTGTTCCCACCGTAACTGTCTTTGCCTGATGCCGGATCGCATCTACAGGCCGCGAAAGCTCATCAACTGCCTTTTTTAAGGAGACATCCATCATATCAATGGGCGAGGCTGAGTTGCGTCTACCTTCAAAATCATCCAGGAAATCTTCTACAGAGAGCTTGCCTGTTGCATATTTTAAAAGCAATGTGAGGTCAGATGCAGTATCCACTCCTAATGAGCAAAGAGCACCCTTGTTGCGCCATGCGCTGAACCCTATTGAAAATTCGCCAACAATCTTATGAAGGGTTTTATCCTCAATGCTCTCGTAAACAGTAAGACCTTTCTTTTCATGATCTGATATCACATGAGAGAGCTTTACCCTGAAATCCTTGAAATAACTTGCCTGTTCATCAAGACTCATTGCAGCATAATATCCCCACAGATGGCCTGCAAGGGTATTCAGAATAACAGAGAGCGGAAATGCTGATTTGGGAACTTTAACCACGTGATCTGCAACTGCATTGAACCTGTCTTCTCCATCATCAGCGATCACAACCACACTGGCCTCATGTGCCTTGAATATGGCAACATCTTTGATAATGTCTTCAAGCACAATCTCCGGGCTTCCTGCTGCGCACACTAAAATGAGCGGCTCAGACGAGAGATCTATATGTTTTTTATCTTCGATGATATCAGAGGATATTGTTTTGTAGCAGAGCTCGCTCAGCTTGATACGAATCTCATCTGATGCCACTTTATTTTTACCACTTCCCACCAGTGCCCAGTATTTTTTCTTCCTCACCAAGTCCCAGGCAGATTGCCTAATCGCATCCCTGTCTTCAATTACACGCTGCATGAGTAAGGGGGCCTGCTCAAGATTTAAAAGCTCCTGCACAATCGCTTGATCAGATATGGTCTTGAAAAGTTTTGCCATGAAAAGAGCAAGCACATATCCAGCCACGATCTGCGAATAAAATGCCTTGGTGGATGCAACCGACATCTCAATATCCCTGCCGTCGCTGGTGTAGAAAACACCGTCAGAAATATTCGTGATATCAGACTGTCTTCTATTCACGATCGCAATGATATGAGCACCCTTCTCGCGTGCCATGGCAACAGCCCTGTTCGTGTCTGTGGTGGTTCCGGACTGTGTCACTGCGATCACGATGGTGTCTGACATGTCATCTTCGATATAAAAGCCGCTCAAATCAGATGCTTTCCTCGCATGGATCGTTATGTCTGAGCCTTTAAGATAGGTAGATAGCGCTTCTGCAATGGCTGAGGCAGCAACTGCCGCAGTGCCCTGACCTACTGCAAATATATCTTTGATACGACCTTTTTTCAGGGCATTGATGATCTTTTTAGGCACCACGCCCTCATCGAGATTGAAGTCAACCTTATTCTTATCTATCCTGTATTTGCCACGTAATGTCTTTTTTATGGATTCAGGAGCATCCAGGATTTCTTTAAACAGATAATGCGGATATTCTCTTCTGTCGATATCGCGTGTGGTGATTTGTGCCTTCTGAATTTTGTTTTCGGCAAGAACTATCTTACTTCCGTCATAGAAAGATGCTTCAATTCCTTTAATCCCAGATCCTTTGTCGTTACTCAATACAAAGACCTGCCCTTTTGAACCTCCATTCGGGCTGCAAGCCTCGCCATCCATCTTGATGAAATAAGGAGTCTCTTCTACAAGGCCGTATACCTCAGATGAAAAGAGATAATAGCCATCACAGAGACCTACATAGATGGACTGTCCGCTGCCTTTTAAAGCAAGGAATATCTTGCCAGGTTCAAGATTGCTCTGCATTGCAATAGCGTGAGAACCTTCAAAATCATTTACTGCCTTTAAAAATGCCTCTTTTAAATTATGTCCATCATAAAGATATTTTTCGATCTGCAGAGGAATTACCTTTGTGTCTGTAGTAATCCTGCTGTCAATGACATTCGCATCTACTTCCTGCTGAGCTTTAAGATCCTGATAATTATCTATGTCGCCGTTTAGTGCCACATTGATTGTCCATGGGCCTTTGCCATAATTAGGATAGTCTTTTACGGGAACGGAAAGTCCCATGACCGCATCAATCGCAGGTTCTAAAGTGAAATTATTTATTGGATGGCAGTTTTCCTCATTAATGGCACCAACAGATGCCCACCGCGTATGGGCTAAATACATCTCGGCATCTGCGCTCAAGGAGACAGCCAGATTCAATATGCGGTCAGACTGTATGAATGTTCTTAACTTGCTGCAATTCTCACCGAGCTTTCCCGTGATGAGCGCTGTCTTATAGGTAAAAGAAAGAGAATCATCAGATATATCAATGGATCTGTTCATCAGATCACCCGGTATTATCCTGTCCTCAAGCTCTTTATAGAGGCCATCCTGTTTTATTTTCTCAATGATATGC
>JAGVNP010000106.1 GCA_020053185.1 Deltaproteobacteria bacterium
AAGGATTCTGCCGTACAGGGTAGCGCTTTCAATAGGAAGGGGTTTGGGACTGCTTTTATGGGTTGTTGATCCTTTCCACAAAAAAATTGCAACAATTCAGATGAAGGCTGCGTTGGGTGATCAGTTCCGAAAAAAGGATGTGATAAAGGTTTTTATGAATCACGGGGATATTGCGGTTGATACGATCAAATATGCCTACATGTCTCTCAAAGAGGTAAAGGAAAAGGTTTTTATAGAGGGTATAGAAAGACTTGAAGCTGCGCTTGCAACCGGCAGAGGAGTTATGGCTATTACCGGGCATATTGGCAACTGGGAGATCCTTACGCATTGTGCGAGGATACTTAATATAGAATTTTGCGTTATGGCTGATATGAGAAAAGACCCGAAACTTGAATCTCTTGTGGATAATGTGCGGTCAAGATCAGGTGCAACCATATTACCGCCAAAGGGAAAGGCTCTTATGCTGATAAAAGAGCTTAAAAAGGGGAGACTTATTGGCTTTGTGGTTGATCAGAGGGGCGCACGTGGTGACAAGCTTTTCTGCGATTTTTTCAACATGCCTGCCCCGACCAATCCGGCACCTGCCTTTATAGCTTTGAAAGGTGATGCATTGATGTTGCCAGTGTATGCAGTGAAACATGCAGACTATTACCGTATATGCATTGGAGACATTGCTGACACCAGGAATTTCGGAAATGGGGCTGAGGCTATCAAAAAGATCAGCGATTATATGCAGTCATGGATCGAGTCTGTGGTAAAGCAGTATCCTTCACAGTGGTTCTGGCTCCACGGCAGGTGGACGAGGCGCTCTGATATGAGAGAGATCATCAAGACCGGGGCAGATTTTAAGGTCTATGTCGAGACACAGGCAAAAGAGGGGTAGTAGAATTTTCTTCATAGTTCTTGATTTTTATCGCTACTCTTTGTATAGGAGAAAGGTCTTTTGCGGCGGCATAGCCAAGTGGTAAGGCGACGGTCTGCAAAATCGTTATTCACCGGTTCAAATCCGGTTGCCGCCTCCATTATTCTTTTGTTAGAAAAAAATCTGACAAATCCATCCGATGAGTGTCATAATTATCAAAAGCCCGAGAATCAGAATTGCAATATCAAGCTGAGTTCCTAAAAAACGAACAGAATTGTCCTCGCTCTCAACTGTCTTTGCTGGCTTATCTGTTTTTTCTTCATGGGGGAATATTCTGCGGAACAACCATGATGCTGCAGGTACTAGTGTAACCAGTAATGCCAGAAATGCAAGCCATGCCATCACAGGATTATCGATCAGAAAGTTGACGAATTTCATTTTTGCTTTTTGCTCCTTACTCTTTAATTTTTAATCCTTAATTCTCCTAATGACAAGCCTGTCCAGCTTATGGATGATTGCTTCTGCAAAGACCTCATGGCCTTTTTCATTCGGATAGCGGTTATCTTTCTGGATAAGATCGGAATTGGATATGCTTTTTTCCATGACATAACCTGCCCAATACGAATGCACAGGGATCATCTCGCATTCAAGGTCAAGGCAGACCTCACGTATGGTTCTGTAATAGATATAGACTGCCTCCATCTCGTATGGGTCATCAAAAGGCTGTGACGTTGCAAGCATAATGACAGGACCAAACCTTTTTCGTGCAAGCCGTACCATCTGTACAAGATTTTCTTTGAATTCCGAGCGGTAGACCGGGCAAAATGCATCGTCAATCCCAAAATGGATCATCAGGATATCAGGCTTAAACGGATCAATATCTTCATAAAAAGACCAGATGCCGTTGAATGAAGTCTCTTTGGGACGTGACCTGTTAATAAGCTCAATACCTTTGTCTGCACAATATTCTTGCACAATATCCACATAGTTTTTTTTAACGCCAAGACCTGCAGGTATGCTTCCGCCACGGATAAGAAGTCTCATACTTTTTCTTTACCGTATTTTATAAGGTTGTCAACGAGACTTACAAAAAAAGAAGGAGGCATAGATTGCCTCCTTCTTTTGCATATTAAAATCCGGTCAGTTTTTACAGCGGATTTTTCTTCAGATGCTCTTCAATTGCTTTTAAGGACCAGTGTCTGTCATACCTCTTTTCAAGTTTCGTCATGAACAGTCCCAGATTTTTTCCTTCCTGATTCTCGGACTTTATTTTTAATGGATTATCTATATAGTTCACGTATTGTATCTCGTCATATCCCTTTTTATACGGATGGGGCGGGTGGTAGAACTCACAGAACATCCGATGGCTTCCTTTCTTTGCATACGAAAAGTCCCAGTCCTGCCACACAAAACCGATGCATCCGGGATATTTCTCAGGAGAATGATCAGAGTTGATGTCGTCAATAATGCCCATTTTAATCCTTACATTCTGTCTGATCTCAGGAGTAAGCATAGTTCTGGTAATGAATGTTCCGAAGTCGCCTGTGATGAGTCTCCAGTTATCGAACTCTGGGTTGAAGTTTTCCTCGCCGTCATCCATTTTTCCATCCACGTCAAACCCTTTGGGATTTGTGGAGCTATAGCACTTTGATCCGATTACAGATGGGTTGTAGTCTGACCCGAATCTTATTACCATGGAGATCCCTAATTTTTTCATATTGCTAAGCGGGATATCAAACTGTAACGGCACGGTTGCGCCATAGCGATAGTAGATCACATCCTCAATAACCCTTATTGCAGGGATGTTCAAAACCTGTACAAACTCCTCACACCTTCTGTTTAATCGTATTGGACCTATGTGATAGCCGATTGTATTGGATTTCACATCCTCTTCGTTGAGACGGACCTTACCAACACCGAACACTGTTACCGTGATGCGGGCCGTTAGCCTGTCAAGAAAGTTCTCCCCGTTTCCTCCGGCCTTTTTTGTGCACCATTTCTTTGTATAGAACACTGTGTGGTAGCCTTCTTTCGTAATGAGGTACTGTGATCCCCATGTGTCTGAGGCAAAGGTCTCGGTAGAATAGTCATATGTCACATATGGCGGCTCAGATGATTTTGCAGGCGGATTGGATGAAAAGGCCAGAAAATAACACCACCCTTTTTCACCTGTAAGCGGATCAGTTACCTCGATCTCAGATGCCTTGGAATAGCCGGTTACCCATGCATCTTTTGATACTTTATCCCCAAGATCTTCTGCCATGAAGAGTAGTTTATCCCATGTGTCAAACTTGCCGTTGCTCAAATCAGTGCTCTTGATCGGGCCGCCTGTCAGTATCCAGTCACCATTCTCGCCGGTCATCTCGTCGATCTGATATGGGATAGGCTTGAATGCTCCGTCGCTGTAAGCATAGAGGCGCACGTTGGAAAGAGGCGAGCCAACTATCTCGCGTGCTATCCGTCCCTCCATGATCACAGGGTCAACCCATCGCTTTAACGTCCTTTTTGACTGGATCACGTCATCTGCTGACGATGCGCTTGAAAAGATCAGAAGCACTCCTATCAGGAAAAGTGTTGATAGGATGAACCTAACGTATTTAATCTTCATAAATCCTCCTTAACCATTTTTCATTAAATTTAAATAAACAGACTCAGTTAGTTCTAATTATAATGAGATATCAGCATTAATCAAGAAGGCAGATTTTTTTACGCCGAAACATATACAAGTGTTTTATGCCATATGTGAGGGATTTTATATTTTTTCTTATCTCATTTCATGTGGTTATCGATAACAAGAAAAAGGGGCTATCGGCTTAGCTTTCCGCATGGTAAAGGGATGACAAGAGCATAATAAAGGAGAAAATCTTATGGAATATAAGAAGATGATAGTAGGGCGCCGCAAGAAGATAGCGCTTGTGGCTCATGACAACAAAAAAAGTGAAATGATCGAATGGGCCAAGTTCAACCGCGAGATGCTGTTGCGCCATCGGATCTGCGGTACAGGAACCACGGGAAAAATGCTGGAAAAAGAACTTGGCGTTGAGATCGAGCGGCTTCAGAGCGGCCCGCTGGGCGGAGATCAGCAGATTGGCGCAAAGATCGCAGACGGCGATATCGATTTTCTTGTGTTTTTCTGGGACCCGCTTGAGCCATTGCCACATGATCCTGACATAAAGGCTCTGCTGCGCATGGCAGTGGTATGGAACATACCGACAGCGTGCAACCGCTCTACTGCGGATTTCATGATCTCGTCTCCGCTCATGGATTCAGATTATGAGCGCATCATCCCTGATTATGATGAGTACCGGAAGAGGAAGCTTGGGTTGAGTAAGTAAGGGTTTTGATAGTGATCAGCGCAAAAAGAAAAGACTTGAATTGATACATAACAGCAGACATATTAAACTTAAAATCATGGCAGACTATTTATATGGCATAGTCCAAAATTTTTAATAAGTATGTATTGTGAGGGGGAGTCGTTATGGAAAAGACAAAGGCATCTGTGACTCCTTACCGCTGGGTAGTGCTGGCGGTTTACATGCTTATTACCGCAATATCTCAGATCATGTGGATGACTTTCGCGCCCATAGCTAGAGATGCAGCAGCTGTATATACTAACGGCAATATCAATTACATAGATTTTCTTGCTATATTAGCCATGCTTGGGTGGCTCCCCTTTTGTATTCCTGCTGCATGGTGCATTGATAAATTTGGATTAAAATGGGGTGCGGGCATCGGTGTTATCCTCCTTGGTATGGGTGGATTCCTGCGCATATTCGCTCCGAACTACGGATGGCTCCTTGCTTGCATGGTAGCATGTGCCATAGCACAACCTTTTGTGCTTAATGCATTTACCAAGCTTGCGTCGAACTGGTTCCCGGAAAATGAAGAGGCTCTGGCATCAGGATTGTTGACCATGTCCATGTTCGTCGGATTTACCACGGTTATGTTCGCCACTGATTTTATCCTCGCGCACTATCGAAAAATCGGCGCAATCAAACAGGGTATAGATGTCATCCTTTATGTATATGGTATACCAGCTCTGGTTGGAATGATCCTGTATTTTATCTTTGTAAAAGACAAGCCCAAATTGCCACCCAACCCCATTGCTGCTGAAAAAAAGGTGTCCATGACTGTAGGGCTAAAATCACTTTTTCGGAATAAAGATTTTCTTTATCTACTGGGGTTGTTTTTCGTAGGGGTAGGTGCGTTTAATGCGATACTGACAAAAATTGATTGTATATTCAAAGACCGGGCTTTAGACATTGATTCGACACTTGCACCTGGCATTGTTGGCGGAATGATAGTGATCGGTGGCATAGGCGGTGCAGTAATCCTTTCTGCGCTTTCCGATAAATACCACAAAAGAAAGGTGTTCCTGTTATTAGCGGCAGGGATGGCTGTTCCCCTCACAATGCTTTTGCAGTATTTGTCATCTATTGTGTTTTTGGGCATCTGCGGCTTTTTATTCGGATTTTTCCTTATCTCTGCATTACCGATAGGGCTGACCTATGCGGTGGAAAAAACTCACCCGGTCCCTGAAGCCACATCAAACGGGATTTTGATGCTGAGCGGCCAGATAAGTGGCCTTCCTATTGTGGTCTTTTTCAACATGACATTAATCACCGTGCTCTACGGTATAGCATTTCTTCTTGCGCTGCTGATGAAAGAGATAAAATCACCCGATGACAAATTAATATAATATTAGCGGAATTTTGTTGATCTTGTCAAAAATAAGCAGGGGTCACTGCATCTATAAGTGGCAGCAAGAAGTGTTTATCTTTTTGTTCATCAAGCAAGTTTTTCAATATCTGCACACCCTTTTCATCATTGCCGTTTCCATGAACCAAGATGATGCTACCATTTTCGGGTATTTCTCCCTTTGATAACCATGCATTCGTCCCTACAGGAATAAGGCACAGTTCTGCCAGCGTCTCCATCATGCTTTGGTTTGACACAAGGCCAGGAAAACGAAAGAATGGCGAGGGCATCAGTCCATGCTCTAATAACATAATCTCTGTTGAAAGTACCTCTTTTTTGAAATCAACATCTGGCATAAGTAAAAAATTCTGATCTAATGGGCATTGAGCACAGTATGGATGTGAATATGAGTGATTGATCCATGTAACCTGCAACCTATTTGATCTTATCTGGCTCTGAAGCCATTTAAAATCTGTTTCGTGCTCCTCTACCCATCGCCCTGTAATGGATATAGCAACAGGGATCGGCTCTGTTACATCTCCATAAGACAACCCCATCAACATTTTAAACAAATTTTTGTCCAATGGTTTCTGTGATGGACACAAGTCTATTGTAAGGAACATGCCGTAGCTAATAGGATATTCACTTTTGATAAGCCCGCCATTTTGCAAAGGACAAGATGGACCAATGTACTGAAAAAGAGCCTTGAAAAATGGGGTGTTTTGCCAGGTCTCATTCTCAACAGAATCTGAAAAAATAGCTTGGCTAGCCATGATCTCCCGGATCTTAAAGGTGGTGGGATCCAACGCCAGGAAATAGTGGATGGATTCTTTATCATATTGCCTTATAGCAATCTGTAATACCCCTTTATCATTATAAAATGGCTTAAATGTAGGTTCATAATAAAGGATTTGAGAGGCGTGAAGACTTAGCGGCGTTTGGATAGTGAAGATCACGAGAAGACATGACAGACAAAAAATTTTTGAGCGCAAATTTATCATGAGTTTGATATAAGCATTTTCTTGGCTTATTGTTAAGTAACAATTATGTCATCTCATCAAGAAGAACATAACAGCTTTATTAACTCTTTGATCTGATTTGAATCAGCTTTGTCAATCTGCGAGATCATGGACAGGGCTTTTTCGGTTTTGTCCGCAGAAAGGAAATTGCCCACCTCGCGTCTGAACTTGGCTTCGACCACAGAGCGCTTTTCTTCTTTGGAATAACCTGCTGCACCGAGCGGAATCTCTTTTGCTTCCACAAATTTTTTGCCATCTGACGTGACTATTTCCACTATATTGCCAATCGGCATGCGGTAGCCTGTGAGATCAACCTGAGCCAGATCAAATTTACCCTTAATCTTCGGCCTCTTCCATGCAGGGCTGCTGATATTTTTATGCGACTTTGGCCTGAACAGGCATTTGAAAACCTCTTTTGCATTTTTCATATCAAGATGCTCTTTAAAGAACGGGATGAGCCTTCTTATGCCCACTTCTTTTATGATGGTTCGCGTGCTGATTGGCGGCATGCCAATTGCCTTGGCGGTCAGAGGGAAATTCAGATACAGATTCACTTTTTTTGCAAGGTCCCAGATCTTCTGATCTCTGATCCGCTCCCTGGTAAATTGTTTTGGCGTCAGCTCTTTGTCAAGAATCGCAACTGCTGCATTGAACGGAACAGAGAAATTAAGCGTTGCCTGCGTAGAATCAGGGCCTTTCATGAATTGCTTGGATAGGCCATCCATCTTGTATGTCAGGATATTTGCATAGATATTGACCTCAGAAATTTTTTCAGGATCAATTTTGTTTTCATTTACCAGTTTCAGAATGCAGTCTACAAATGTATCCACGTATGCGCAGCCAGGGTAGGGCTTGTAGCAGATCGTATCCATGAGCCATGTCTTTCCGAATCCGGAGAACATGCTCATCACAGGTGCAAAGGCAAAGTTCTCGCAGAAGCCATTCTCATTCTCCAGAATTGTGCTCGTTCCTGTGAGTCCTTTTGCTGCAAGAAAAGCTGCCTCAAGTCCTGTTGTTGCAGTGATTGCAGTTGTCAGCACCTTTGCATCTGATCCCATGAATCCTGCGAAAAGACCGTAATTCGGCTGATACATAGAGATGCCAATAGCGTTTCGGATCTTTTTTGCATCAAGCCCCATGCTCTTGCCTGCTGCACACGCAGCGCCGATCATATGCACAGAAGAACAAAGCTGGCCATTCTGCACACCCA
>JAGVNP010000303.1 GCA_020053185.1 Deltaproteobacteria bacterium
AATGAGTCTGGCTGCAATGAACTCATTAAATCTGCTCGCAACTATCCCTATTTTTTTCCCTTTTCCGATAAGCTGACCTTCTATAATCTTTGCCATCACACCACCTCCAACAGGTGCCCTAATTTTTCTTTCTTTGTTTTAAGATACCTTTTGTTTTCCTCATTCGGTTCGATCTCTATGGAAACGCGATCTACCACTTCAAGCCCGTATCCTTCCAGGCCTTTTATCTTCTTTGGATTATTGGTTATAAGGCGCATCTTTCTTACGCCTAAATGAACCAGTATCTGTGCGCCTATACCATAATCTCTCAAGTCAGGAGAAAAACCAAGCTCTACATTTGCTTCCACTGTATCCCTGCCCTTTTCCTGAAGATGATATGCCTTGAGCTTGTTCAGCAGTCCGATCCCTCTTCCCTCCTGCCTCATGTATACTATTACGCCCTTGCCTTCTTTTTCTATCATCTCCATGGCCATGTGAAGCTGATCTCCGCAGTCACATCTGGCTGATGCAAAAACATCGCCTGTGAGACATTCCGAATGAACCCGAACCAGCACAGGTTCGTCCGGCTTGATCTTGCCTTTCACAAGCGCTACATGCTCCCGGCCATCAACATCATTTTCAAATCCTACCATTTTGAATTTTCCATACTGTGTAGGCAAAACAGCCTCTGCAACCTGCCGTATGAGCAATTCGTTTTTCATACGATATGCAATGATATCTGCGATGCTGCAGATCTTGATCCCATGAGTTTCTGCAAAAATCTCAAGATCAGGAAGTCTGGACATAGTTCCGTCATCCTTCATGATCTCACAGATCACAGCACCAGGTCTAAGCCCGGCGATATTGCAAAGATCAACTGAGCCTTCTGTCTGTCCTGTTCTGAACAGCACCCCTCCCTTTTTTGCTCTCAAAGGAAAAATGTGGCCCGGCCTTAACAGATCTTCGGGTCTGGAGTTTTCTGCAATGGCAGTGTGTATGGTTATGGCTCTGTCAGAAGCAGAGATCCCGGTGGTAACGCCTTTGCCTTTTGCATCAATCGAGACTGTAAATGCTGTTTCGAATTTACTGGTATTGTCCCGGACCATCATGGGGAGGTCCAGCTTGTCCGCTATATCAGGATCAAGAGCCAAGCACACAAGCCCTCTCCCGTGAATTGCCATAAAATTTATCGCATCCGCAGTTACGAACTCTGCCGCCATGGTGAGATCACCCTCATTTTCCCTGTCCTCATCATCGACAAGGATGATCATCTTGCCTTGCTTGAGTTCTTTTACTGCTTCTTCTACGGTGCACATCGGCATATACTTCTTTTTCTCCTTTTACATAAAACCCTGTTTTTTTAAGAGGTCTTCCAGGGTGCTGCTCTCTTTATTGATAAGCTTTTCCACATACTTGCCTATCACGTCAAACTCTACATTTACCCTATCACCTGGGTTTTTACGTGTCAAGGAAGTGGAGACCGCAGTATGTGGAATAATGTTTACCTCAAAATAATTTTCTCCCACATGGTTTATTGTGAGAGATATCCCGTCAACACAAATCGATCCCTTTTCGATCACATATTTGCTGTAGGCTTTCTCAAGGCTAATCCTGATGCGTATTGATTCGCCATCCTTGTCTTTCTGAAGTATCTGGGACACAGAATCAACATGGCCAAGAACCATGTGCCCACCAAGCCGTGAAGAAAGAGTGAGCGCCCTTTCAATATTTACCTCTGCCCCTTTTTTCGCAGACCCGATGGTAGAACGTGTGATCGTCTCTTTTGATGCAAACACAGTAAAGACGCTGCCGTTTATGTGAGTAGCAGTAAGGCAGACCCCATCAACTGCGATGCTGTCGCCAATATGATCTTGTTTAAGATCAAGGCCTGAATCTATTTCGAGATGCGATCCTCCCTGAAAAGATCTTACTGAAACCACTTTTCCTGTAGATTCTATTATCCCTGTAAACATCTATTCTCCCAAATACGCATCTATAAGAATATCATTTTCTATTTGTTTAATCTCCTGGATTTTTAATGGCAGGGCGTTCTTAATCTTATCAGGCGAATTGCCCTGCGTTACAGGAACCCCGCCGCCTAAAACCATGGGCGCTACAAAGGCAAGAAGCCTATCTACTTTGCCAGCATTGATCACAGAAGAATTGATCCTGCTGCCACCTTCTATCATCACTGAATGCAATCCTTGTTTTCCAAGAAAAGAGAGCATCTCATCCCAGGAGAGCCTTCCTGATTGATCAGATGAGACTTTTATCACTTTTGTTCCTGTATCAAGTATCTCTTTTCGCTTCTTTGGATCCTTTGATGTGAAAACAATACATCTCTCACCCAAACAGCGCGCGCCTGCAGGAATGACAAAATCCTTATCCACAATCACCCGCAATGGATCTCTTCCGCCAAAAGGAATCCTACACGTGAGCTGCGGATCATCGGCCAGCACTGTTCCAATGCCGACAAGCACTGCATCAACCTCATTCCTTAAAACATGTACCATCTCTCTTGATCTGACTGAGGTAATCCATTTTGAATCGCCCTTTGTTGTAGCGATCTTTCCATCAAGCGTCATTGCTACCTTAAGGATTACATATGGAATCCCATTTTTCATCCACTTTTCATACCATCGTATCAGTTTCAAAGCTTCATCTGTTGCAGCAAGATCAACTTTGATTCCATGCGCTTTAAGTTTTTTTATTCCTTTTCCTGCAACCACAGGATTCGGATCTTTTACGCCGATCACCACCCTTTTTATCCCTGCGCTTATAATCGCATCTACGCAAGGCGGGGTCTTTCCAAAATGTGTACACGGCTCAAGAGTCACGTATAGTGTCGCATTTTTTGCATTTTTCCCTGCTTGTTCCAGGGCGAATATTTCGGCATGAGGAAGACCGGCCTTTGGGTGAAACCCTTTACCTATAATTTTAGAATTTTTTACTATGAGCGCGCCCACAGGCGGATTCGGTGCAGTCCGGCCAAGACCTTTTCTGGCAAGGGATATGGCCTGAATCATGAAGGAATAATCCTGATTCACGAACCCCTCTTGCTGTGAACCAGGCTTTTGACCTCATCCATAAACTCGCCAACATCCTTGAAATCACGATACACAGAAGCAAATCTCACATACGCAATGGAATCGAGCTTATGGAGTGCATCCATCACCATTTCTCCGATAGCTGAAGACGAGATTTCTTTTTCTCCACTCTTCTGAATGTCCTGGATGATTGAATCCCGTATGCTTTCAATATCATCCATGCTCACCGGCCGCTTTTCGCATGCCTTCATGATGCCTGCTACAATTCTATCAGGGACAAATTTTTGTCTTGCTCCGTCTTTTTTGATTACTACAGGCGTAAAGTCTTCTACTCTCTCGTATGTAGTAAAACGATACCCGCAATCAAGACATTCACGCCTTCGTCGTATGGAGACATTATCACGGCTTATTCTGGATTGAATGACCTTATCTTCTACCCCAGCGCATCTAGGACACTTCATTTAAAAAGGCTCCTTAGATTTTACTTGATAGATCCTCTATCTTCTCTAATCGTCCCTTGTGTCTTCCGCCTTCAAACTCAGTAGTAAGCCAGATATGGACAATTTCCCTGGCAATACCTGCACCTATTACCCTGGCACCCATGATGAGACAGTTGGAATCATTATGAAGCCTGCTCATTTTCGCAACAAACGGCTCAGTGCAGAGCGCACCTCTTACGCCTGAAACCCGGTTTGCACAGATCGACATACCTATTCCGGTTCCGCACAAAAGTATGCACCTATCGCACTCGCCTTTTTTGAGCATGGCCAAAGCCTTTGCAGCAAAATCAGGATAATCAACCGAGGTTTTTTCTGAATCAACCCCAAGATCGACAATATCGCACCCATGTTCTTTAAGCGTCTGCTTTACTGCATCTTTGAGTGCGAATCCGCCATGATCACAGGCAATGCTTATTTTCATATTTTAAGCCTTTCCTATCACCAATGATACGTTCTGGCCGCCAAAGCCGAATGCGTTATTGAGACAATACGCTACATCAGTCTTCACTGCTTCTTTAGGCGTATAGTTCAAATCGCATGCAGGATCCGGATTATCGAGATTTATAGTAGGAGGGATAATCCCTTCATTAACAGTCATTATGCAGATTGCTGTTTCCAGCGAGGCAGCACCGCCAATAAGATGGCCTGTCATAGATTTCGTAGAGCTGATACGAAGCTTAAAAGCATGGTCGCCAAAAACTTTTTTTATGGCGGCAGTTTCGATCTTATCATTGAGCTCTGTAGAAGTTCCATGTGCATTTATATACACAATCTGTTCCGGCGAAATCTTTGCATCCCTGATCGCTGCGCTCATGGCGATTGTTGCGCCAAGACCGTCGGGATGCGGAGCTACCATATGATATGCATCCTGACTCATGCCAGCTCCTACAATAGTCGCCAAAACTTGCACACCCCTTTGTTTTGCGCGTGATTCTTTCTCGAGCACAAACACTGCTCCGCCCTCTGCCATGACAAATCCGTCTCTGCCTATGTCAAACGGACGAGAAGCAAGAGTCGGCTCATCATTTCTCGTGGAAAGCGCCCTCATGGATGCAAATGCAGAGACAGCAAACGGTGTAAGGCATGCTTCAACTCCTCCTGCAATCATACAATCTGCATCTCCTGTCTGGAGTAGCCGCATGGCAATTGCAAGGGCATGTCCCCCGGAAGCACATGCAGAGGCCACACCCATGCCAGGACCTCTTGCATCCATTCTTTTTGCAAGCTCACCTGATGCCATATTTATGATACACATGGGCACAGTAAGCGGAGAAACCCTTCTCGGACCACGGGTATTAAATACAGAGATCTGCTCTTCGAGCGTAGAAACTCCCCCTATTCCGGAACCGATCATCACACCTATCCTGTCTTCAGGATAAATTCCTTTTTCTAGTTTTGCATCATTGATGGCTTCCATCCCTGCATAGATCCCCATCTGGGAAAATCTATCAAGATGCCGTATATCCTTCGGGGGTAAATATTTTTCAGGATTAAACCCTTTTGCCCTTCCGCCGATGCACACGGGCAGTCCTTCAAATTCAGCAATTTTTTCTATTCCGGAAACACCTTGAATAAGGTTTTCCCAAACGGATTTTTTATCACTTCCTAATGAGGAGACAATTCCAAAACCTGTAACTACAATTTTTTCCATCTAATAAGCTTAGATTCTGCTTTCGATGTATTCAATTGCGTCTTTTACATATTTCATTTTTTCTGCATCATCATCAGGGATCTCAATGTTGAATTCTTCCTCTATGGTCATAATAAGCTCTACCAAATCAAGGGAATCAGCTCCCAGATCATCTATGAAAGACATCTCTGGGGAGATCTCCGATATATCTTTGTCTAGCTGTTCAGCAATAAGCTCAATAATACGTTTTTCAACTGAAGCCATCAGTATATCCTCCTTAAAGCCGTATTTTTTTAAATATATAGACCACCATCAACGACAATAGTCTGTCCGGTGATGTATGCCGCAAGCTCAGAACATAAGAAAATCACAGCCCCACCCACATCTTCCGGAAGACCTACTCTAGATAGTGGGATCATGCTAGCGACCTTGTTCTCATCCATGCCCTTTGTCATATCAGTCCTTATAAATCCAGGAGCAACGGCATTAACCAAAATCCCTCGTGAGGCCAGCTCCTTTGCCATGCTTTTTGTAAATCCAATCAGGCCTGCTTTTGCAGAAGCATATACGCTCTGGCCTGCATTTCCCCCAAGCCCCACTACAGAGGATATGTTTATAATCCTCCCTGATTTTGCCTTTAACATATAACGCAAGGCATGGGAAGTACACAAAAAAGCACCTTTTAGAGAAGTGTGCACCACCTCATCCCAGTCAGCAGATTTTGCCCGCAAAATCAATCCGTCTTTCGAGACGCCTGCATTATTTACCAGGATATCTATCCTGCCATGTTTTTCTCCGAGAACTTTGATGGCTGCTTTTACTTCTTCCTCATTTGCAACATCAAATGCCACAATCTCTGCACTGCCTCCGCTATTAATGATCTCGTCCCGCACCTGGCTAGCTGCTGCCTCATTTGTCTTATAGTTTATCACCACATGGGCATTGCAGGCCCCAAGCATCTTTGCAATAGAAGAGCCTATGCCGCGGCTCGCGCCGGTTACCAGCGCTATTTGTCCTGACAAGTCTATTTTCATTTTATGGTCCTTGTCTTTACATCTACATCTTGTGAGATCTTTCTCACAAGAGAAGCAAGAACTGATTTAGGCCCTACTTCCAGAAATTCATTTGCGCCCATGGAAATGGCTTTTTTCACAGACTCTTCCCATCGCACCGGCGATACAAGCTGCATGGCAAGAAGTTCTCTGATTGTTTCAGGATCAGATTCTGCAGAAGCAGTAACATTAAATATTACAGGGATCTTTGGCTTGTTAATCTCTATTTCGCTAAGCTTTTCCTTAAGTCGTTTAGATGCAGGCTCCATTAGCGGACAGTGGGATGCAACACTCACTTTAAGCGGTATCACCCGTTTTGCGCCTGCT
>JAGVNP010000099.1 GCA_020053185.1 Deltaproteobacteria bacterium
GGGTGCACTCGAAGGCATTGCCAAAACCGTTGCAGTGCTAGGATCAGGTCTAGACGTGATCTATCCGTCAGAAAACAAGGAACTTGCAAAACAAATATCTCAGAAAGGCGCTGTTGTCTCAGAACTTCCGCTAGGCACCTCTCCTGATGCGAAAAATTTCCCGAGACGGAACAGGATCATCTCCGGCATGTCTTTAGGTGTGTTGGTAATTGAGGCAACAATAAAATCCGGTGCAATGATCACTGCAAGATTTGCAGGCGAACAGGGAAGACTGTGCATGGCAACACCAGGTGCAGTAACCAATATCCGCTCCCAGGGCCCTCACAGCCTCATACGCCAAGGTGCCATACTTGTGGAAAACGCAGATGATGTGCTAGCAGACATCCTGCCGCAGCTTCAGGGCTTTATGAAGGGTGCAAAAACAAATGGCAAACCATTGTCCAAAGAAGACAAAGACCCGATAAAAGATATACTTATGGGCCAGGAACTTACCATAGAAGAGATCGCTGAAGAAACCGGCTTGACTATTTCCGAGATTTCCCAGAGACTAACCTCCCTTGAACTGACCGGAGAAACAGTTAGGACAAAGGGAAACAGATTTTCTGTGCGGACAGAAATCAAAAATGAGAATAGAAAAGCTACAACCAGGAGAAAAAACAAATGACAAAATCTCTCGTAATTGTTGAATCCCCGACAAAAGCAAAGACCATAAAAAAATATCTGGGAAAAGAATTCGAAGTCGAGGCTACTATGGGCCATATAAAAGACCTGCCCAAGAGCAAGCTCGGCATCGATATCGAAAATGACTTCAATGCAGACTATCATGTCATGCCAAACAAAAAAGAAGTGGTAAAAAAACTCAAAAAACTGGCAAAGGCAGCAAGTCACATATACCTTGCCTCAGACCCTGACAGAGAGGGCGAGGCCATTGCCTGGCATGTTGCAGAAGAACTTGAAGACAAAAAGAAAACCACACAGAGAATCACCTTCCACGAGATCACAAAACAGGCAATCGAAGAGGCAATTAAACACCCCAAACAGCTTGATGCCAATCTCTACAATGCGCAGATGGCACGGCGCTCAATGGACAGGATCGTGGGCTATACCATGAGCCCTCTTCTGTGGAATCGCGTGAAGCGCGGGCTCTCGGCAGGAAGGGTTCAGTCAGTTGCAGTTAAGCTGATCTGCGACAGACAGGACGAGATAGAAAAATTCATACCGCAGGAATACTGGAGCGTTGAAGCAAAACTTGCAACACAAGACGGCAACGAGTTTATTGCAAAGGTCGTTGATCCCAAAGAGATACTTAATGAGGCATCCGCCCTTTCAATAAAAGAAAAAATTGAAACCGCAGCCTCAATTGAGATCAGCGAAATTAAGAAAAAGACAAAGAACAGGAACCCGTATGCGCCTTTTATCACCTCAACCCTTCAGCAGGAGGCATCCAAGAAGCTAAGGTTCTCTGCAAAAAAGACCATGGTGATTGCCCAGCAGCTTTATGAAGGCATCAATCTCGGCGAAAGAGGCCCTACAGGATTAATCACCTACATGCGTACTGACTCGCCAAATGTTTCTGCTGAAGCTATTGGAAAAGCAAGATCTCTTATTTTTGCTATGGGAAAAGAATATCTACCAGATAGCCCGCGGATCTATAAGGCAAAAAAATCTGCACAAGAAGCTCATGAGGCGATCCGTCCTACCGGCATCGAGGATACGCCTGAGTCCATAAAGAATCATCTCACAAAAGATCAGTTTCTTCTCTATGATCTGATCTGGAAGCGGTTTATCGCATCCCAGATGATGCCTGCTGTCTTTGATCAGACATCTGTCGAGATTATGGCAGGCAACATCCATTTGCGCTGGACAGGATCTGTTCTCCGTTTCGACGGATTCCTGAGAGTCTACATAACCGAAAGCGACGACGATGAAGAATCTGAAGAAAAAGGCCTACCGTTAGGCGATCTTAAGACAGGACAGAAACTTAATCTACGCGGCATAGACCCGAAGCAGCATTTTACTCAGCCGCCACCACGCTATACAGAGGCAAGCCTGATAAAGGAACTTGAAGAAAAAGGCATTGGCCGGCCCAGCACCTATGCTCCGACCATCTCCACCATACAGACAAGAGGCTATGTGAAGCTGGAATCAGGAGCATTTTCTCCGACCGAGCTGGGTAGAGATGTGAACAGCTTGCTTGTCGCACATTATCCGAGAATCCTTGATGTGCATTTCACTGCAAAAATGGAAGACGGTCTTGATCTGGTTGAAGAAGGCAAAAAAGATTACCTGGATACAATGAAATCATTTTATCACACATTCAGCAAAGAGCATCAAGTTGCTGAAGAAGAGATGAAAAATCTCAAGCGTGAAATGCGGCCATCCGGCATCATGTGCGAAAAGTGCGGCAAAGATATGATCATACGGCTGGGAAAATCCGGCCACTTCCTGGGCTGCTCAGGCTGGCCGGAATGCGCGAACACAAAGAATTTCACCCGCGATGCATCAGGAAAGATTGTCGTGAAAGAACCTGTTCCTCTGGACATAAACCCGGAAGAGTCAGTTTGCGAAAACTGCGGCGCACCTATGGTGATAAAAGAAGGAAGATTCGGCCAATTCCTTGCATGCAGCAAATACCCTGAATGCAAAACCACAGCCAGGATAAAACAGCAGCCCCAGCCTACAGATAAAATCTGCGAGAAATGCGGATCACCTGTAGTACTACGGCGTGGAAGATTCGGGCCTTTCCTTGCCTGCAGCAATTATCCAAAGTGCAAGACTATCCTGCCAATGACCACGGGCATTAAATGTCCTATGCCAGGATGTAAAGGAGAGCTTGTTGCGAAAAAGACAAAAGCTAGAAAAACCTTTTATTCATGCTCAAACAAAGAGTGCGATTTCGTAAGCTGGACAAAGCCAGTGGAGCAGAAATGCCCAAAGTGCGAGGCAACGTTCTTGTTGCGAAAAGGGGATAAGCTGCATTGCCCGAACCCTGCATGTGATCATGAGGAAGAATCTGCCGCATAGAGCAAGCCTTGGCATTACTATACACGGCGACTCAAGTTTTATGCAGACTGTCATTCCGGGCTTGACCCGGAATCCAGGGCTTCTGGATTCCCGCCTCCGCGGGAATGACAAAAATAATAAGGAAATGACAAGAAAATAAGGAAATGACGCGTTATATTGCGATTTATGATTCTGTATAAAGGAGGCTCAAATTTTATTTGATAGGGTAAAAATCATAGGCGGAGGCTTAGCTGGCGTTGAGGCTGCCTACTTCCTTGCCTCACACGGCATTGGCGTGGATCTCTTTGAGATGCGGCCATCTTTCATGACGCCTGCGCACAAAACTCCATACCTGGCAGAACTGGTGTGCAGCAATTCGTTCAAGGGCGATGATCCGTCCACTGCGCACGGCTTATTAAAAAAAGAGATGGGACAGCTTAATTCACTGGTGCTCAAGATAGCAGACCAAACAAAAGTGCCTGCCGGTAAGGCCCTTGCAGTGGACAGAGACCTGTTTGCGAGACAGATCACAAAAGAGATCGAGTCCCTTCCCTTAATCAGTATTATTCGGGAAGAAGTGCATGAGATCGATCCAAACATTCCTACTATTATTGCAACAGGCCCGCTCACATCTGATTCTCTTGTTCAAAATCTGCAGAATCTTACAAATGGGAACAACCTGTTCTTTTACGATGCCATTGCGCCAATTATAGATGCAGAAAGCATTGACATGGACAAAGCCTTTTTCGGCTCCCGCTGGGCACCTGAGAGCGCAGATTATCTCAATTGTCCCATGACAAAACAGGAATACTATGCGTTTGTGGATGCACTGCTTGCCGCAGATGAAGTGTCTCCGCATGAATTCGAGGCAAAAAACTTTTTTGAAGCCTGCCTTCCTATAGAAGTGATTGCAAAAAGAGGCAGAGATTCCCTTGCCTTTGGCCCTATGCGGCCAATTGGGTTTATTGATCCGAAAACAGGGACTCGGCCTTTTGCTATTGTACAGCTAAGGAAAGAAAACCTCAAAGGTGATGCCTATAATATGGTGGGGTTCCAGACGCGGCTCACATATTCCAGCCAGGAAAAAGTATTTCGAATGATCCCTGGCCTTGAATCAGCCAATTTTCTCCACCTGGGCAGCATCCACAGAAACACGTTTCTCGATTCACCGCGAGTCTTGAACAATGATCTTTCTCTCATTGGATATCCGAATATAAAACTCGCAGGCCAGATAACAGGGGTGGAAGGCTACATGGAATCAGCAGCAATGGGAATTATTGCGGGAATCGCAATGCTTGTTCATCTGAAAAATCTCTCATTTGATTCCCCTCCCCCAACCACTGCCATAGGCGCTTTGATCAACTACATCACAGACTCGACTCTTAAAAAATTCCAACCCATGAATATCAATTTCGGGATCATGGAAAGCCCGGATGTGCCAAAGCACTTGAGAAAAAAAGTTCTCCTCGAACGTGAAAACCTTGATTTTTCCAAGTGGATAGACTCCTTATCATCCAGTGACGAGTAAAAAGTTCTTCGTTTTAGAGTTCTTTGTTCTTGGTTGAAAAAAAGAACAAGGAACTAAGAACCAAGAACGCATTTCAGTTTTCAACGCCCGTTCCTCTTGCGTATATGCATGGTTTGATGTAGAGTTTTGCATGTTTATTTGACTGTTTTTTCGTTATTGATAACTGCAAAATAAAGTCCTATTTATTGAAATGAATTAGGCACCCCCTCTCCTCAATCCTCTCCCCATCGGGGAGAGGGAGGGGTGAGGGGGACAAATTTGAAAATTTTGCATTTGGATGATACAGGGAATAAGGATGCGGCATACAATAAAAAAATCTCTGCAACAGGCACTGCGGATTGACCGTGCTGTACGCATGGTCTGGAAAAGTGCGCCTGGCTGGACGCTCGTAAATACTATACTGGTCGTGGTGCAGGGACTTCTTCCTCTGGCTGCTCTCTATTTGATCAAGCTGATCGTGGATGCTGTGGCAGCCGGAATTGCGCACCCAGGCGAATCATCCCTGTTCTCTCAAGTATTGCCCCTTATCCTTCTCGCAGGAGGCATTGCTCTTATTGGGGCTATTTGCCGCTCGCTTTCCGAGCTGACAGCCGAGGCACAAGCAATGGTGGTCACCGATGATGTCTCAGATATCCTGCATGAAAAATCCATTGCTGTTGATTTGTCATACTATGAAGACCCTCAATATTACGATTCTCTCCACAGAGCGCAGCGCGAAGCCCCTTACCGGCCCATGCATATTGTAAATGGCCTTGTGCAGATCGGACAAAATGGGCTTGCCTTAATTGGCATTGTAGGCCTGCTGTTCGCCTTTAACTGGGTAATTGGCCTCATTCTTTTTGCCGTGGCACTTCCCGGAGCACTGGCGCGCTTCATCTATTCACGCAAACTGTACGGGTTCGAGCAAAATCAAACAGAGACCGAACGCCAGGCTGCGTATTATCATCTCATGCTCACTGATTCCGATCATGCAAAAGAAGTGCGGCTGTTCAATACCGGGCCTGTCTTTTGGCAGCGTTTCCGTGACCTTCGACAACAGCTGCGAGCGGGCAGATTATCAATCTCGCGCCGCCGGTCTTTGTCCGACCTCATGGCGCAGGCCCTTGCGACAATTGCTATCTTCAGCACCTTTGCCTTTATCGTATCACAGGCAATTACTGCAAAGATCACCCTTGGTGCCTTGGTGATGTACTATCAGGGTTTTCAGAGTGGGCTTGGTTTTCTTCAGTCCATATTAAGAAACCTCGCAGGCCTTTATGAGGACAACCTGTTTTTAACGAACTTCTATCAATTCCTTGAGCTTTCTCCCAAAATCCAGTCTCCATCCCATCCGCTACCGCTGCCTGCAAAGGCTGAACATGGGATTTGTTTTGAAGGGGTGAGTTTTTCCTACCCAAGTAGTGGAGCCAATGTGCTTTCAGAGATTGATCTGGAGCTGAAGCCCGATCAAGTCATTGCTCTTGTTGGCGAAAACGGTGCTGGCAAGACCACGTTGATCAAGCTTCTCTGCCGTCTTTATGACCCTACTGAAGGAAAAATCACCATAGAAGGAATTGATCTTCGTCAATTGAATCCTGAGCGATTGCGGCAGGAGATCAGCGTTCTGTTCCAGGACTATGTACATTATTATCTCAGTGCAAAAGAAAACATCTGGCTTGGAAATGTGGAAAAAAATCCTGATGAAGATCAGATTATCAATGCAGCAGTAAAGTCAGGGGCTGATCCGATCATACGTGGACTACCCAACGGATATGACACCATGCTCGGCTATCAGTTTCAGAGCGGCCAGGAACTCAGCATAGGCGAATGGCAAAAAGTTGCTTTAGCACGCACATTTTTGCGAGATTCACGCATTATTGTTCTGGATGAGCCTACCAGTTCCATTGATCCGCTAGCTGAGGCAGAGCTTTTTCGCCAGTTTCGAAGTCTGATCAAAGGCCGCAGCGCCATACTTATCAGCCACAGGTTCTCCACAGTACAGATGGCAGATTATATATATGTCTTGGACAAAGGAAAGATTATCGAGAGAGGAACTCATCAGACGTTGCTCGATCTGAACGGCCGCTATGCCCTACTGTACAAAAGCCAGGCGAACTATTACCAATAGGCTGTCAGCTTTCAGTTATTAGCTATTAGATGTATACGCATTACGTTTCTTGCTTTTCGAAAAAGCGGCAACCCGCAAAGACAATACCTTTATCAATACTTGAAATACTGAGCATTAAGGGGTCTGATCTTGGCAATTGTGGTGAAATCTTGATCCCGGTGCAAGAGAATAACATCATTCTCAATAGCGATCTGCGCAATGCAACAATCGATAGGACTTGTGATGGTTAGCCCTTTTCTTCTCAGTTCATAGTATATTCTGGCGGCATTTTTCCACGTAGATTCTAATGCTTCAAGATAGTATTGCGAAGAAAGATATTCATCCAATCTTCTCCATTCATATTCATTTTTTGCCCCTTGGAGCAGCTCTAGTTGGGTGAAACGTGCGAGAACAGATACTCTGTCTCCCAGAACCTTGCGGAATGCAAAGGTCGCATTCCCTTCTTTGTCTCTCAGAACATCAACCCAGACCGAAGTATCTACAAGTATCATCTGGTTTTTCTCAAGGCCTTATGATCAAATCCCTTGTAGAATTCAATCGATCCGGCAAGATCAGCAATGTCCTTGCGTTTTCTTAGGCGGATAAACTCCTTTAATGCCTCATTCACCAGGGCTTTTTTTGTACGAACCTTGCTTACCGAAAAGGCCTCTTCTAAAAGTTTTTCATCAATCACAATATTGGTTCTCAATGAATTCCTCCTGCGGGTGTATTAAATACACACTATACACCATTTATCCACACAGTCAACACGCAACTCATAACCCATGACTTTTATCAATGCAGATCAGATCAACCAGATAAATGGGA
>JAGVNP010000103.1 GCA_020053185.1 Deltaproteobacteria bacterium
CTTGAGGCATTCCTGGAAATGCTTGAGAAATAAGATTGCCAGGTAAAAGTTCAATGTTCAAAGTTCGAGGTTCAATGTTGGGATAAACTTTGAACGTTGAACATAGAACGTAGAACAGATCTTTTGTCTTCTACTTGTCTGCCTGTTTTTTCCGGCTAAGCACATGTGCCAGATAGACATTAAGCACTGTGAGAATCAGTGCCGGAATAAGTTCCCATTGCAGCAGCGCACTCAATTTTGCCTTAAGAATAGCATCGTGCATTACCCCGAAAAGAAGGGCAAACGCCAGGTTGTGCGGCAAAGATCCTAAGAGAGTTCCTATGAAAAAATCTGAAAAGGTTATGGGAAGTGCAGATACCCCGTAATTTATTACTGAGGCAGGTACCATGAATGTCCTGGCATAGACGAGCAGAAGCAATCCGTTGTCTTGGCCCATCTTTCGAATCCATTGTGGTATCATGTTTTTGGACTCTTCTTTCTTTAGAATGGGCGATACACCAAACCGCACCATAGCAAAAATTGCGCTTGCTGCAGCCATAGAACTGCATTGAAGGGCAAGAAAACCGGTCCATTGTCCGAACATAATACTTCCAACCAAGGCAAGGGCCATTGCAGGGACAAAAAACATTATGCCTATGGTGTAGCAAAAGATATATGCAAAAAAACCAAACCAACCCATTCCATGTAAAAAGGATTGGAAAGTATCGAGCGACAATGAGCCATAAAGACGGTGTATGATTATACCTATGATTGCAATGCTTGCGAAAAATATCACACTGCCAAGCATATGCAGATTTTTATGGCGCTTTTCCGTATCCATATACCCTTCCATACAACAATAAAACCCAAATTTATATTCTATTATCGGAAAAACTTCTAAAAAATTTAAGCCAGACCTCTTAGGCTTGAGCTATCATTTATTTTTATTGCCGTTGCTGCCATTTGGAGGTACCTCGCTTATCTCTTCTTTGGATGAGATAAGCGGCCTTGGTTCTGTTTCGTTAGGGCAGATCTCTTTCAAAAACCGTTTAAGGATAATCTCTTCAGGATCTTTGACTTTCTTCAATGCCTGGGCAACATCGATCTTTCCGCCTGCAAATGTCTCGTGTCCTCCGCCGGTTCCTATACCGAGAACAATCTTATGTGCCAGCACTCCTGCCATATGGCGCGATCTGGTTGTGCGCACTGAGAACAGGATAGAGCCGTTATATCTGCCGTAGCAGAAGCACCACTGTATGCCTTCCATCTGCACAAGCTCGTCTGCAAATTCTCCGATCATCTCCGGCCATTTTATTGATTCTACCCTGGCAACAATCGCATCGCCATACACAAAGCTGTTTTTCAGCACAGAATACATTTCCCTGAAATACTCTACAGGCAACCTGGGATGCTCGATTTTTGCAAGTTTCTTTTGCAAAGTATAAGGGAAGAGAAAAATAGAAGATCTCACATCAGCATCTGTTGCCTCCCGTCCCATATCTCTCGTATCTGACTTAATTCCGTAGAACAGCGCTGTAGCGACCTTGCGGTCGATAAGAAGCTCAAGCTGCCGGATATATTGGGCGATAATAGTGGATACACTTCCAAAATCCTTTCTCACATCAATATATTCAGCGTCCATGGATGTTTTTCGTAGTGGGTGATGGTCTATTATGATCGTAGGCTTCACGCCTTTTGGCAGGGTGACATTACCTGCATATGGCTGGCAGTCGACCATGACAATGACAGAAAACTTGCGCGGTGAGATTTTTTCATAAGGCACCATATCGATGCCTAGAAGATTTACCATGTTCTTGTTTTCTGTTCTGCCTATGATTCCGGTATATCCAATAGTAACTGATGAAATTCCTGCTGCCTTGCGGAATATATATTTAAGTCCAAAAGCAGAGGCTATGCTGTCGGGATCAGGATTTTCATGCGTGAGAATAAGCACGCTCTTCTTCCCCTTCACCAGATCAAGAAGTTTTTCTATCTCATGTTTTGATTGAATCGGCATTTATTAATCTCCAATGCTATTAATATTTATGAATTATAGCAAGTGCATTTTCTGTGTGTGTACCCTTCCAGTAAACCTTCTCGCATGAAGGACATTCGGAAAATAAATCATATGTAAGATACACATACTCCGGAACACGATCTTTTGCCTTTGCCCGATCAATGGAATGCAGCTTTTTATTGCACAGAATACATCTTGAAAGCGGATTTTTAAGTTCATCAAGATGAAAGGCATTCACTACCTGCGAGAGCTGAAAGCGCACATCATTGTCTTTGATCAACATATGGCCTTTCGCTAGTTTCATATCTTTCCTTCTTGTAAGGATCATTCTCTGCTCTGCAAGCGCATCTTCAATCATTTTCTCATCCCACGTACTCATATAGATTGTATCAAAACCCATCAGCCTCAGCCATTTGGCAAGGCGTCCCAGGTTTTGATCACATAAAAATTTCACCGCTTGGCCTGAAGGCATCCTGTATATGGCACACCTTTCCGTCTGATTCTATTGCTATCACATCAAACCTTACACTACATGAAACCTTTTGAGTTTTAAGGTAAACCTGCGATGTCCTGATGATCTTTCGCTGCTTCCACTCAGGAATCCATCCAAGGGGATTACCGAACCTATCACTATGCGCAGTCTTAACTTCAACAAACACCAAAGTGTCATGATCCTTTGCAATAATGTCTATCTCCCCCACCCTTGTGTTAAAATTCGATTCAAGGATCTTAAATCCTTTTGATTTCAGATGCGAGCGGGCCAGGGTTTCACCCTGCATTCCCTTTTTTCTCGTGCTCTCAAAGAACACCTTTAAAACTCCTTCTGTGGATAGGGGTGATGCCCTGCTCCCGTATGGCCTTATAATGGTCGGCTGTTCCATACCCTTTGTGCTGTGCAAAGCCGTATCCAGGAAATATACGATCCATATGGATCATGTATCTGTCCCGTACCACCTTTGCGATAATGCTTGCCGCTGAGATCGACGGCTCGGTAGCATCACCTCCGACTACAGTGACACTTTCACAAGAAAGCTGGGGTGCTATATTTCCATCGATTAGTGCTTTTATTGGCTTGATTCCAAGATTTGCAACTGCCATTTGCATGGCAAGAAGGGTTGCTTGAAGAATATTTATTCCGTCGATCACAGACACATCAACCTGGGAGATCCCCACACAGGTATGTGGAGACTGCATGATAAGATCATATATTTTTTCTCTATTTAAAGGGGAGACTTGCTTTGAGTCTTTCACAATTCCGCGAAGCTCAGAGCCGGGCATGATCATTACCGCTGCAGCAACAACCGGTCCTGCCAGAGGCCCTCTTCCTGCTTCATCTACCCCGCAAATAGGCCAAACGCCTTCTTTGAGAAGGCATTCTTCAATGCCCATAGGATTACCTTAGCTCTTTGAGCCGGGCTTCCTTTCCTTTCTTTTCACGCAGGTAGTAAAGTTTTGCTTTGCGCACTTTTGTGTGAGCGACAATTTCAATCTTTTCGACCACAGGAGAATGTGTGGGGAATATACGCTCTACACCTACACCGTAGGAGATTTTGCGAACAGTGATAGATTCTTTGCTATCCCCTTTATGTTTGGCAATAACAGTCCCCTCGAACATCTGAGATCGCTGACGAGTCCCTTCCACGATCTTCATCGCCACTTTTACGTGATCGCCTATCTTAATTGCTGGCACATCTGACTTCATGTTTTTCTTTTCGAACTCTTTTACCGTATCCATATCCTACCTCCCTAGTATCCTGTCTATTGCTATGGCCATGGCTGAACGCACCGGAAGATGGTTATATGTCACCCCAGCCTGTATTGGTTCAAGCACTCCATCAGCCTCTTCTATTATGTTTGGACTGAGTCCCCATCCTGTACCGAATATCAACATTATGTCCTTTTTGCCTGCCAAATCTTTTACCTTATCCCAACCAAGTGCATCTTTGCGATAGCTTGCCGAAGTGGCTATTGTAAATGCCTTATTTTCCCTTTTAACTTCCTCCAGGTTTTCAGCCAAACGTATTACCTGAAAAGCCTCTTTTCTTAAAGGATTATATTCACCGCCAAAACCTTTTACCCAGTGATCAATAATCTTTCCTGCCAGATCTCTCTGGCTCTCATACGGATGAACGATATAGAACTTCTCTATTCCATATGTCAAGCACACTCTTGCAATATCATGAATATCCAGATTGGTGATGGCAGTAGCGATTTGCCTGCCGTTTTTATCCAGACATGGAAAATGAAGGAGTGC
>JAGVNP010000214.1 GCA_020053185.1 Deltaproteobacteria bacterium
AACCGGTCGAGCTGGCTCTCGGGAAGAGGGAAGGTGCCTGCGATTTCTACCGGGTTCTGTGTGGCGATAATCATAAATGGATCAGGCAGCATATACGTGATCCCATCAAGAGATATCTGATGCTCCTCCATGGCCTCAAGTAGTGCTGATTGGGTTTTAGGAGATGTGCGGTTGATTTCATCTGCCAGAACAATGCCGGCAAATATTGGCCCCTTTACAAGCTCTGGCTCAGAAGAGCCTTTGCGAAACATATGAAAACCGATCACATCAGAAGGGAGCATGTCATTGGTAAATTGAATACGGCGGAAATTTATGCCAAGAAGCCTTGATAATGTAAGCCCTGCCAGGGTTTTTCCTATACCTGGAACTCCTTCTATCAGGATATGTCCCCCTGCCAAGAGGGTGCATATCACGTACTTGACCACCTTTTCCTGGCCAAGGAAGACCTTCTGGATTTCCTTTATGGTTGAGTTTATTTTTTCCTGTTGCACTTTCATACCTATCGGATATCAGATTATAACCTTAAATTTCAATATGTATGTGTGGTAATATCTGAAATATCTTTAAAAGGCCAATAATTCTTACATGGTTGTTTTTTATCAGGATTGTGATTATATTTCACAACAGAGGCAATTTAATTTATGAATGAAGAATACAGACAGCTTTTCGAAAACATGCAGGACGGATACTATGAGTGCAACCTCTACGGGGAAATTGCCTTTCTTAATAAAACTGCATGCGACATATTTGGCTATGATAGAGCCGATCTTATCGGTCTGGAATATAAAAAATTCATGGATGAAAATACAGCTGCTGATCTTTCTATCGCCTTCAAGAGAGTCTATGAAACCGGACAGCCATCCAGGATAGAGCATGAAATTATACGGAAAGATGGTTCAAAGAAATTTATAGATGCATCGATTACGCTTAATAGGGAAAAATCAGGGAAAAAGCTGGGGTTTTATGGGTTAGTGCTTGATATAACTGCCCGCATACGCTCAGAACAGTTATTGAAGGAATCCGAGCTCCTTTTCCGCTCGGTGGTGGAAAATTCCCATGACGGGATTATTATCGTGGATGATCAATACCATATGACATATGTGAACGATGAGATGATCAAGATGCTTGGATACCCTAAAGAAGAGGTCTTTGGCCATGACTTTAGGGAATTTCTTGATGAAGAAAGCAGAAAACTTGTATCAGACCGGTATGTCAGGCGGCAGAGGGGCGAAAAGATACCCTCTCGTTATGAATTCAATTTAATAAATAGAAACGGTCAGAAGAGGAGGGTGGAGATCAGCTCTGCCGTGATTCCTTATCTCGACAATAGGTTATACACAGTAGCTCAAGTCCTTGATGTAACCGAGCACAGGGAAGCTCAGAAAGCATTGGAAGAGGCCAAGATGGGGTTTGAGGCCTTATTCGAGGATGCAAATGAGATCATAATAACCACTGACTCTAGGGGCTATATCTTAAAGGTGAATAATAAAGTGGAAAAAATCTTTGAGTATTCCAGGGAGGAACTGATAGGACAAAGTGTGCTCAAGCTGGCTTATCCTGAGGACCAAAAAAAATATGTTAAGTTCTGGAAAGACACCCTTAAGGGACTTACTCCGAACTATGAGCTGCGGGCAATCTCAAAAAGAGGCCATGTGGAAAATCTTTTTGCAAGCGGGAGTGTGATCAGAAGAGATGGAAAGATTGTTGAAGTCCGTTACAACGCCCAGGATATTACTGAGCTAAAAGAAGCGCAGCAGACCATACTTGGGCTTAAGAATCATCTCGCAAACATCATAGAGTCGAGCCCTGATTTGACAATAACATTTGATACGGATTTTAAAATCGATATTGTAAACCCGGTAGCAGAGAAATTTTTCAAAAAGTCAAGGAAGTCTCTCAAAGGAAAAAAATTCTCCTCAATCTCTCCATGCCTGAAAAGATATGAAGAGATTGTGGAAAAGGTATACAATTCAAATATCCCGGAACATTTTCATGGAGAGCCTTTGCTTGACAATGCTAATGAGGTTTTTGATGTAAATGTTTATCCCCTTGCTTCGAGCGGTATACAGGGCGTGGTGCTCAATGCAATCGATGTAACAGAAAGAAAACGCATGGAGCTTCAGCTTATTCATGCGCAAAAAATGGAAACCATAGGTGAGCTTGCCGGAGGCTTTGCTCATGATTTTAATAACATCCTTACTGGCATCATGGGAAATCTCTCGATGATGAGGATTACCAGGGACGAAGATAAAAAGAAACTCTATCTAGCTGCATTGGAGAATATCAGCAGTCATGCAAAAGAATTAGTACAGAAGATGCTTGTGTTGACAACAAAAAGCGAGGGTAAACCCGAAGCTTTTTCTGTGTATAACCTTATAGAAGAAGCCTTGAATATCGCAGCAAGTTCAATTCCAAGGAATACCCGGCTCACTTTTAATTATGAGGGTGAAAAATGTGATGTTTTTATTGATCATGCACAATTTATCCAGGTGCTTATCAATCTTATAATAAATGCGAGCGATGCGATTGGGGACAACCCAAAGGGAGAGGTTATTATATCAGCAGGGCCTGTTGTTATTGATAAAAAGGTTAAGGACAAGTATCTGCTCTCAAAGGCCGGAGAGTTTATTAAGATTGAAGTTGTGGATAATGGATGCGGTATTGATAAAAATATACTCTCGAGAATATTTGATCCTTTCTTCACCTCCAAAACAAAAGGTTCAAGAAAGGGAATAGGACTGGGGTTATCAATAGTTTATAACATTGTAAAGAATGCAGGCGGGAGTATCCATGTATCTTCAGAAAAGGGCAGGGGAGCTAAGTTCGTAATACTTCTTCCACGGTCAAAGAAAAAGACAGCCACGCAATCTAAAAAAGACAAGATTAATCCACCGAAGAGAGGACATGGAACTGTCCTGCTGGTCGATGATGAAGCCATGGTAAGAGATGTGGGTAAAGACATGCTTGAAACCCTGGGCTATAAGGTATTTACTGCAAAAGATGGGCATGAGTGTATTGATGCCCTTAAAAAACTTGATACCAAATTCGATCTTGTGATCCTTGATATGATCATGCCTGGACTGGATGGAAAAGCTACATTACTTGAAATAGAAAAACAAAAAATCACCACTAAAGTAGTAATATCCTCTGGCTTTACGTTTGATTATGAAAAAAGTAAAAAAGTGTCTGAAAATTCTATTGTGGTAGGTAAATTAAATAAACCGTTTGATCTATACGAGTTGTCATCTACCATTGCAGCAGCGTTAACTTAGAGTTGCAGGTAAAAAAACATATATTAGGAGGGCAAAATGACACAGCTAAGAGGAAAAAATGTGCTTATTACAGGAGCAGCTCATGGAATTGGTAAACTCATGGCAGAGAAGATCTCTTGTCTTGGTGGTAGTGTAATACTTTGCGATGTGAACAGAGAAGGTCTTGAGGAGACTGCAAAGGAAATATCAACAAAAGGGAGCACTGTATATGTAAAGATTTTTGATATCTCGAAGCGAGATGAAGTTTACAAGGCTGCAAAAGAGATCAAAAACGAAATAGGTAATGTAGATGTGCTTATTAATAATGCAGGCATTGTCTTTCCCGGCGAGATCATGGATGTTTCAGATGACAAACATTTAAAAACCATAGAAGTGAACCTCTGCGGAACATTATGGATGCTTAAAGCCTTTGCACCTGACATGATAAAGCGAAATGAGGGCCACATCGTAAACATTTCATCATCTGCAGGCCTTCTTGGTATGCCTGGCATGGGGGTTTACAGCGCAACAAAATTTGCCCTTATGGGGCTTAATGAAGCATTGCGCCTGGAGCTTGGAAATCATAAATCAAAGGTAAAAACCACTGTTGTGTGTCCTTATCTGATCAATACAGGTATGTTTGAGGGCATGAAAACGCCTCTTTTCTTTCCGCCGCTTAAGCCTGAGGCCATGGCTGATGCGGTGGTGAAGGGTATCCTTAACGACAGGAAGCTAATAGGGAAACCATTTACTGTATTTTTGCCTTCCATTACAAAGGCCTTTTTCCCTTCAAGCGTTCTTGATTTTTCAGTGCGGATGCTCGGATTTAATAAGGCGATTTATTCATGCAAAGGATTTCAGCGCAAGGGATAACAATCTAATTAAAGACTCTGGATAAGAAGGGCAAAAATCATTCCGATAGTAAATGAGATGGGGATAGTAATAATCCACGCCATTGCCATACTTTTTCCAATACCCCACCTCACTATATTTATTCTCTGCGCTGTACCTGCGCCCATGATTGCAGATGCTGCAACATGAGTAGTGCTTATGGGAAAACCAAATAGGGCACATGCATAGACTACTATGGCACATGCGATCTGGGCACCAAAGCCGTGTACGGGTCTGATTTTATAGAGCTTAAAGCCCACGGTTTTTATGATTCGCTTTCCTCCAGATAACATTCCCAGCATGATGGCGATGGAACATGTGACGATGACCCAATCTGGCACTATGAATGCCCCGGTTTCTCCATATGGATAAAGCTTACCAATAGAATTCGGATCAAGGGGATAAAGTATTAAAAGGCTCAAAGTGATGAGTCCCATGCTTTTTTGCGCGTCATTGGTTCCGTGTGCAAGCGCAAGAAGTGCCGCTGATATAATCTGCAATCGCTTTAATATGTTATTTGATCGGACAGGCTTCATGTTGCTGAAAGAATAGGCGGTGATATTGGTAAAAACAAAACCGCTTATAAACCCTATGATAGGGGATATCATGATGACAATGATGACTTCGACAAGTTTAGTCCAGTGGATTACATCGAAACCTTTTGACACATATGTTGCACCAATAAGCCCGCCGATGAGAGCATGTGAGGATGAAGACGGCATACCGTAATACCATGTGATGAGATTCCATAGAATAGCTGAAAGCGTTGCTGCAATTACTGTGTCGATTGTAATGGTTCCAGGTG
>JAGVNP010000187.1 GCA_020053185.1 Deltaproteobacteria bacterium
ACAGGCCTGAGAAAAAGAATGCCATGGGTCCGGATGCTTGGAAGGAGATCATCCCGATATTCAATGATATTGACAGAGATGATGATATCCTGGTTGCAATCATTGCAGGCGAAGGCAAAGACCTGTCTACAGGGATCGACCTTATGGGCATGGCGCCGGAACTTCCAACGCTTAAAAACTTTGACATGAGCGCCAAGGCTACGGTGCGGCTTTTCAAGGACATATTTCCTCTGCAGGATTCAATGACCTGCGTGGAAAAATGTTCAAAACCAGTTATATGCGCTATGCATGGCTATTGCATAGGCGCAGCGCTCGACCTGGCTTCTGCGTGCGATATCAGACTCGCATCCGAGGATGCAAAAATCTCTCTTCGAGAGGCTGCAGTAGCCATTATTGCAGATGTTGGCGTGCTCCAGAGGCTCCCGCATATCGTGGGTCAGGGCATTACGCGGGAAATGGCATTTACTGCTAAATTCATAGATGCCAAACGCGCTAAAGAGGTAAACCTGGTAAATGAGATCTATCCTGATAAAGACGCACTTCTCAAAGGCGCATATGAAATGGCTTCAGAAATCGTCAAAATGGCTCCTCTTGCTGTGCAGGGCGCAAAGCAGGTGCTCAATTTCTGCAGAGGGAAGAGCATTGCTGATGGTCTCGAATACGTAGCAGCAAGAAGCTCCATGATACTGCCATCAGAAGATCTTATGGAAACTATGGGTGCTTTTATGGAGAAGAGATCTCCCAAATTTAAGGGCAACTAAAAGCAATGCACAGACTAATAACTACATGGAAATAGGGGGTTTATTAGTTTTATTTGTTATATTGGTTAATGATGCTGGCAACAAAATACATGACAAAAAACCAATCCAACCAATGAGACCAATAGAACTCTATTCTTCTATGCAAAATCACTCATGGAAAAGTAAAAATTCTCTAAAGTTTCCCCCCCTGTTTTTCCGATGGTACTCGCATGGATAATGACCTGAGAAGATTCAAAAGAGAGGAGATCCCTGAATGGATGGATCTCTATGCAAAGGCAAAGATAGGCTCCATTTCGATAAAGCTGCCTGTGGTTAATATATCAATAGGTGGGCTTGGCGTACTGGTAACAGAAGGTTTTTCGCATATTGAAGCCGGAAAAGAGATCCTTATAGAAACCCTGGAAAAAAAAGGAAATGTAATTGCCACGTCCATCAAGGGACGTATCGCATACCTCGGTAGCGGAGTACCGTCCAGAGTTGGCATTGATTTCTCACCTGTAGACACCCCAATCTATGCCTATTCTGAGTTAAAAGGTAAAAATGCAGAAAAGACAATTAAAGACAAAAATGAAATCCATCTGTTATTCAAAGAGATTGAGCACTGGACAAAGGGTCATGGCGATGTGCTCATAATCCATAAACAAAAAGCCATCCCTGCAGAGTTCTTCTACTTAAGGCCACAGACAGATAACATTGTATTAAGGATTGTAGATGTTCCTGCAGTTAGCCTCCCGTTTCAGCCCGAGTTAAATACCATATATCCGTTCTATCTCTTTAAGGGCATCGATGTTTTCATGTTTTATGCAAAAGTTATCAATGTGATAAAAAACATTATTGAGACCGAATGGCCTGCCGATATAACATTTGTGAGTCGTCGTAACATACTGCGTTACTATATAACAGGACAGGAACCATTGATCGCCCGTCTTATCCATCCGATCGATGCAAAACAGGTACGCGTCTTCATATGGGATATCAGCCCGGAAGGCATGGGGGTTGAAATTCTGGATGATGAGTCAGCCTTTTTACGTGGAATGTTCATCCCTTCAATAAAAATACAACTGCCTTCAGGGGAACTAGAAGTGAACGGAACTGTCCGATATGTGACTAAAGATGAGTTCACCCAAAAAGTTCGCTTGGGCATAGAATTTTCCGGCAAAAACCCAAGCTATCAGGACAAAATTATCAACTATATCATGGAAAAAAATCTGCCCTCAGATATGCTTTTTAAAGAGAAATCTCACAACCGATAGTACGACCTGTACCACTCCACAAAACGGGAAATACCCTGTTCTATCGATACCATTGGCCGAAAACCAGTGACATGTTCAAGATCTTTTGCATCTGCGCAGGTCTCCACAACATCACCCATCTGGAGCGGGAGTAAATTCTTTTCTGCCTTTTTCCCAATACAATCCTCCAGCACCTCTATAAAGCGCATGAGATCAACAGGCTTTGAGCCGCCGATATTATAAATCCGGTACGGGGCATAGCTTGTTGCTGGATCAGGATTATTCCTATCCCAGCCAGGAGTCGCATTTGGACTCAGTTTCATCACCCGCACTATGCCTTCGATAATGTCATCGATATAGGTAAAATCACGTCTCATTTTTCCATTGTTGTATACATCAATAGGACTACCTTCAAGAATAGCCTTAGTGAACTTAAACAATGCCATGTCAGGCCTGCCCCACGGTCCATACACAGTAAAGAACCTCAAGCCTGTGCATGGAAGATTGTAAAGGCTCGCATAGGTATGGGCCATGAGCTCATTTGCCTTTTTTGTAGCGCCATAGAGCGAGACCTGATGATCCACATTATCATGCACACTGAAAGGCATCTTTGCATTTGCGCCATACACAGAAGATGAAGAGGCAAATACCAAATGACCCACATGAGAATGTCGGCATCCTTCAAGGATATTAATGAACCCGACCAAATTTGAGTCCACATATGCGTATGGATTTTCAATACTGTACCTCACACCTGCCTGTGCAGCGAGGTGCACTACTACATCATAGGTGTCATCGAACAATTTTAAGATTCGATCCCTCTTAATCAGGTCTATTTTTAAAAATCTGAATTTGGGAGATTTTTTCAGGATGGCAAGTCTGTCCTGCTTGAGCTTTGGATCATAGTAGGAATTGAGATTGTCGATGCCGACTATTTCAACACCTTCATCGAGCAGCTTTTTTGCAAGATGAAAACCGATGAACCCTGC
>JAGVNP010000246.1 GCA_020053185.1 Deltaproteobacteria bacterium
ACTGCGCAATTATGAGAAGCTGATGTCCGCATGAAGGACAGAATTTTGCATCTTTTGAAACTGTTTGTTTGCAGTCAGGACAGGTGAAGACTTCTGTATTTTTTTCGCCTGAAACAGAAGCACCCTTGAATGCCTCGGCAAACATGGCTGGCATCATGAATCCCATGCCTAGGCCTAAGCCGCTGCCCGCTTCGCCTTGGGTTTGCGATGCTGTTTCAAGAGCCATAGCAGCCTTCATCTTTAAAAGCTTATTTAGATCGTCAAACACTGCCAGACGGCTCTTATCATCAATAGCCTTCTGAACATCCGGCGGCGGCGTGATAGAGTTAATATATAGACCTGACAAGCCCAGACCAAAATGAGAAAAATCTTCCTGCAGCATCTTTTTCAAGCCCTCGGAAAACTCTTGGTACCGTCCCGGAAAATTAAAGATCGTATCCACATTCTCGCCCATAAAATCATTGAAGCGCGACACAATCACTCTGTTAAGATATTCTTCTATAGCCTCTGTGGTGTAGACTCCCTGGGTACCCACGAGACTGTTAACAAAGAGAACCGGCTGAAGTATTTGGATATTGAAGACACCGAATGCACGCAGCCGGATCAATCCCAATTCCTTGTCCCGAAAAGCAACAGGATCGCGCGTTCCCCATTTCAGGTTGGGAAAAATACGCATGTTTGTGAAGTAGACCTCTGCGCGTAGAGGGCTTGTCATGGCCCAAGGAGCGCTCAATACCTTTGTCAAAATAGGGATATTGGCTGTTTTAAGGGTATGGCGGCCAGGACCAATGGCATCATATGCCCGGCCATTGTAGAAGAAAACAGCTGCCTGGCTTTCCCGCACGATTACCTGGGCGCCGTACTTTATTTCTCCAGACCCTTCTTCAGGGATACGATGAACAAGTTCTTTTCCTGTTTTATCAAGCCACTCAATGACCTCAAGAAAGATAATATTGTTCGTGCCCATATAACCCCCTTTTTATTAACAGCCGTATTCACGAATCTTAGGTAAGGGCCTTCAGGCTGTCAAGAATAAAACAGGATTTCTTAAAAGATCGTTGAAAGATCCAGTTGGGATTTTTCTATCTTACCCAGGGTAACGATGGTCAGCTTGTCTTCGACAAAAATCTCTTTGGCAAGGTCTACAATTTGATCTCGTGTGACCGAGTTGATCTTAGCCAGCACTTCTTCTACAGGGATATCCCTGTTATAGTAGATCTGATTCTTTGCAAGGGTTGACATTCTGTTTTCTGTGCTCTCCCTTGAAAGCAGTATGTGCCCCTTGATCTGCCCCCTGATTTCTTCCAGATCTATGCCTCCAAAATCACCTTGCTTTATTTTTTTCATCTGCTTGCCTGTCACATCAAGCGCCTGATTCACATGATCAAGCGTTGTTCCTGCATATATAGCCAGAACACCGCAATCTTCAAAGGAAGACAGGTAGGAATAAATAGAGTACACAATCCCCAGCTTTTCTCTTGCCTCCTGAAACAGCATGGAGCTCATGCCGCCGCCAAGCAGGGTGTTGAGCACAATGTATGTCCACTTTTTCTCTTCTGTTATGCCCGGGCCATGTGTGCCAAGCGTAATCTGCACCTGCTCAAGGTCTTTTTGGTAAGCATAGACTCCGCTGCCCAGACAAGGAGTTTCGCTTCTAGGAAGAGAAACGCATGTACTGTTAAATTCTTCAATACATGAACCTACAAGATCCCTTATCTTTCCATGATCGAGGTTTCCTACCCCTGCTATAACAATGGATCGGGGATTATATGCATCTGCGATGAAGCTCTCAAGGTGTTCTCTCTTTATTGAGTCTACGGTCGAAGGGGTTCCCAAAATAGAAAAACCCAGAGGGGTTTCGTGGAAAAATGCCAGAGAGAACAGCTCTGAGACATAATCATCAGGCGTGTCCTCTGTCATCTTTATTTCCTGGAGAACAACATTTTTCTCTTTTTCTAGTTCTTCAGGGCTGAATTCAGAATTGAGAAATATATCCATTAATACATCAATGCCCTTTTCAATATGCTCATCAAGGACTTTGATGTAGTATGCCGTATATTCCTTTGCAGTATGGGCGTTCAGCACGCCCCCTAATGCATCGATCTCTTTGGCAATTTGGAGAGCGCTTCTTTTTTTGGTGCCCTTAAACAGCATGTGCTCGGTAAAATGGGCGATCCCGAGTTGCCCGAGCGGGTCTTGTCGGGATCCAGCCTTTACCCAGATGCCCAAGGCTACAGATCGTACGCTGGTGTTCTCTTCTGTTACAATGCGAACGCCATTTCTCAGAAGGGTCTCATTAAAACTCATTCTTGTGGCTTTGCCTTGTTCAGAGCTTCCTTGCGGCTCAGCTTGATCTTTCCTTGCTTGTCAATATCAATGACTTTTACAAGAATCTCTTCCCCTTCTTTCACCACATCCGTTACTTCCTTTACCCTCTCTTCTGCGAGTTGGGAGATATGCACCAGACCAGATACTCCGGGAAGGATGTCAACAAACGCACCGTATGTGGTGATCTTTGCCACTTTTCCTACATAGATTTTTCCTATTTGCGCTTCCTCGGTAAGGGCATTGATCATGTCTATTGCCATGTTTGCATGGTCTTCATCCGGGGAAAAAATATCGACTTTTCCGGAATCATTGATGTCTATCTTGGTGCCTGTCCTTGCAATGATATCCCGTATCACCTTGCCTCCCGGCCCGATGATATCGCGAATTTTTTCTGTGTTGACAGTGATGGTGTATATTCTCGGCGCATACTTCGATATATTTTGCCTGGGCTGAGTAAGGCCTGTGTTCATCTTGCCCAAAATAAAGAGCCGTCCTTCTTTTGCCCGCCGCAATGCCTCGGACAACACTTCTTCCGGAATACCGGCTATCTTGATGTCCATTTGAAGAGCTGTAACACCATCTGTTGTTCCTGCAACTTTGAAATCCATATCTCCCAGCGCATCTTCGTCGCCTAAGATATCGGAGAGAACAACATACTTATCGCCTTCCTTGACCAGACCCATTGCAATGCCTGCAACAGGTTTCTTTATGGGCACACCGGCATCCATTAAAGACAGCGACCCGCTGCATACCGTGGCCATAGAAGAAGATCCGTTGGACTCAAGGATCTCGGATACAAGCCGTATGGTGTAAGGGAAAGACTCCCCGTCCGGCAGCACAGCAACAAGCGCTCTTTCTGCCAAGTTTCCATGACCTATCTCGCGCCTTGATGGCCCACGCAACGGTTTTACCTCTCCCACGCAAAATGGCGGGAAATAATAGTGCAGCATAAATGACTTGGATGTTTCTCCCAAAAGAGATTCCAGCCTCTGCTCATCGCTTGATGACCCAAGAGTGGTAATCGCAAGGGACTGCGTTTCGCCTCGGGTAAAGAGAGCTGATCCATGCGTTCTTGGAAGCAGTCCTACTTTACAGTCTATCGGCCGTATGTCGCTTAAGCCACGGCCATCAATACGAATTCCTTTTTCGGAAACCATCTTGCGCATGGTTTTCTTTTCAAGAGAGGAAAAATATTCTGATGCCACGCGTATCTTGGATTCTTCCTCTCCGATACACGCTGCAATTGCTTCTTTCTCAAGTGCATCTATTTTTAAATGCCTCTCCTGCTTCGGATACCTCTGATCAATAATCGCTTCAAGCCTGGGAACCACATATCCCTTCATTGCTTCTTGCAATGCGGTATCTTCTTCCGGAGTCTTTACAACAATCTTTTCTTTCCCTGCTTTTCTCAGTTCTTCCTGTGCGTCTATGATCTTTGCTATCTTTGTATGGGCAAAGGCTATTGCCTTAATAATCTCTTCTTCCGGCAGTTCTTTTGCTTCACCTTCGACCATCACAACCGCATCTCTTGTGCCAACCACTACCAGTTCCATGGTGCTATTTTCAAGTTGTGCTACAGAAGGATTAATCACAAGCTCGCCGTCTATGCGGCCGATCCTCACCCCTCCAACCGGGCCGTCAAACGGCACGCTCGACATGTGCAGCGCAGCGGATGCGCCGTTTATTGCCAACACATCAGGGCTGTGATCCGGGTCTGCGGAAAGGACGGATGCGATAATCTGAATATCGCGGTAAAAACCTTTTTGAATAAGCGGCCTAAGAGGGCGGTCGATAAACCGTGCAATAAGGATCTCCTGCTCGCTTGCCCTTCCTTCGCGTTTTATAAAGCCCCCGGGGATTCTACCTGCTGCATATGACATCTCCTGGTATTCTACCATAAGAGGCAAGAAATCTTTTTCTTCATCCTGACTCTGGGAAATCGCAACAGTTACAAGGACAACGCTGTCACCCTGACTAACAACAACGGATCCATCTGCCTGCTTGGCAAGCAACCCTGTTTCAAAAACAAGGGGCTGGGTCATATCTTCTACTTTTGATTGCATATACCCTACCTTCTCAGTTCAAGGGTACTGATAAGATCCCTGTATTTTTTGATGTCCAGCTTTTTAATATATCCAAGCAGTCTTTTTCTCTGTCCAACCAGCATTAAAAGTCCGCGCCTTGAGTGATGATCCTTGGGGTTTGCCTTAAAATGTTCTGTAAGAAGATTTATCCTCTCGGTTAGAAGAGCCACCTGGAGCTCTGAAGACCCGGTGTCTTTTTCGTGTTTCTTAAACTTATCCATAATTCCTTTTTTTTGTTCTACATTTAACGTCACTACTTTCCTCCTATCTCTTTCTCTCTCTTTTGGTCTATCTACGCTAGCATAGCAATTATTCTGATGTAAATACTTAAAAAAAGCCTCTTTCTATTTGCCCGAAAATCCCACCTCGCCTCTGAACACGGGCGATGCACAATAATTTAAGGTCTTCGCTTAAAACCGTTACCAGTTCTCCCTCCTCTGCCAAAACATCATCGATTAGCCAGGAGATCTGTATAGGCTTGCCCTCGCGTATTGCAAGCGCGCCATTGGGAATAACTCTTGCCTTGGGAAAGCTTAACGCTTTTGCCAGAGGGATAACGACTTCTTCTTTTTGTTCTACTTTGCGCTCAAGGGCTTCGAGAGTATTGGCTTCATAAACAGAAAACCCATCGCTCTTAAGTCTCCTCAACTCTCTTAAATATCCTCCACCCCCCAAAAACGACCCCATATCTCTCGCAACAGAGCGTATATATGTTCCACGGGAACATTCAACCTTTATCTTAAGCCAATCCTTGTCAAAAGAGAGTATCTCTATTTTCTCAATCATGACCTGCTTTGGCCTTGGAACAGCCTCTTCGTTCGCCCGCTTGAGTTTATAAAGAGGAACGCCCTGCTGTTTCTGTGCGCAATAGTCTGGAGGAATCTGGGTTATCCATCCCTTATTGGAGTCGATCCATTCCTTGACTTTTGCTATATCCACCTCTGCTTCCGGATAATATTGGAGTGGCTTTCCTGTAAGGTCGTCTGTGTCTGTGCTCATGTCAAAGCCTACGAGGGCTTCATATTCTTTTGGGTTATCTTTTATAAAGGGAAGCAGCTTGGTTCCCTGCCCAATCCCGACACAAAGGAGCCCTGTGGCAAAAGAATCCAGTGTCCCGAAATGCCCGGCTTTTTTCACCTTTAACACCCGCATCACATTATCAACAACTTTTCTCGATGTGATGTCTTTGGGCTTATCAATCAATACTATGCCGTCTGGATCCATCGTAACCCTTCCTTAAAAACGACCGGAGCTAACTCCTTTGCCCTTCCCTGTATTGAAAATCCAGCTGCCTTATCATGGCCGCCGCCGCCAAAAGCTTGGGCTGTCAGCCTGGCTGCATTTGTATTCCTGCTCCGCAAGGAACAATGGGCCTTGCAAGAATCAATGTCCCGTAAGAAAATTGCGAGCTCCACTCCGGCAATAGATGCAAGCTCTTCCACAATCCCTGATGCATCTTCTGGCGTTGCATTGAGATCTCGCAACTCTTCTGATGTCACATATGCTGCACAAATCCCGTCTTTAACAGACATCCTTTGTATAACAAGACAAAGAATATTATAATAGATTATGGGCTTGTTTTTCTTGAGTTTGTCAGCCACATAATTTGGGTTTGCCCCTTTATTTACCAGCTCTTTCGCGACCTCAAAGACCTTCTTTGTCGTATTGGGATGAACAAACCCTCCGGTGTCGCCAAATATACCCATGTAGATATTTGTGGCAATCTGCTCCGTTATTTCCACGTCCAACGCATTTAACAATTCATATATCATCTCGGATGTGGAGGACATTCTGGAATCAGCCCAGCACACATCTCCAAAACCCTGGTTGGTTGCATGATGGTCAATTACCACGACCATGCCCTTGGGCTTAATCTCTCCAATCACGCCCATGTCAGATACATCTAAAAGAAGCGAAACCTCTGGGAATTTCGAATTTCGAATTTCGAATTTCGAATTTTTTTCAGGCAGCGGGGTAAGCAAAAGATGTTCAGGGGTTGGAGTGGAATTCACAATCTGGAAATCCTTGCCCAAAGCGACAAGAGCCATGGCAAGGGCAGTGCTCGAGCCCACGGCATCAGCATCAGGCCATTCATGGGTAATTATCTCGAAAGAGCTTTTTTCCCGTATGATCTCAGCGATTTTTTTCTTCATCTGTGGCTATCTGCATCAAAATGGTGTCTATCTTCGTCCCATAGTCGAATGATTTATCGTACATAAAAATCAGCTCTGGCACATATTTCAGGCTAAGGACGCCTCTTAGCTCATGCCTGAAAAAACCCTGGGCAGAAGTTAAGCCCTCGAGAGCATCGTCTGCTCCAGCCTTATCCGCAAGACAGAAAAATACATGAGCGACCTTTAAGTCATGGCTTACCTCAACATCGGTAATTGTCACAGTGGCTACCCTCGGATCCTTTACTTTTCGCATAAGAATCTCAGACAGTGTCTCCCGCAAGAGGGTGCTCACTCTTGCCTGTCTCAGGCCACTCCTTTTCATATATGTACTACCTCTCTATAACTCTCGATTACCTCTGAATATGTATGCTGGTAGAAAAAATCCATTATCTTATCCATCTGTGTATTTGTAAATTGCGAATCATTGCTTACCACAGCTATACCCAGTGTCGATGCCTGCCATAAATCCTGGTCATCAACTTCTGCAACCGAAATATTCAAATGCCCAAGACGATCTTTTATGGATTTCAACACCTTTCGCTTTTCCTTCAGAGAACAGGCTCCCTCTATCCGAATTCTAACCTTTAAAATCCCTATTACCACTAGAGCGTAGCTTCCTGCTTTTCCTTGGCATATGTCTCTATCACATCACCCTGTTTGATATCGCCGAACCCTTCCAGGCCGATCCCACACTCATACCCGGCAAGGACTTCTCTGGCATCATCTTTGAATCTCCTTAAAGAGCCGATCTTTCCTTCATAGATCACTGCATGATCACGTAAAAGCCTAGCGAGACTTGTTCGCGTAATCTTGCCTTCAACCACCATGCACCCGGCAATGAATCCTATCTTCGGAACCTTAAATACGTCTCTAACTTCTGCCCTGCCTTCAGATACTTCCAAATAGACAGGCTCCAAAAGCCCTCTTAAGGCCAACCTTATATCTTCTAGAAGATCATAGATCACGGTATACAGACGTATATCGATATTATCTCTTTTTGCGATAATCTTTGCCTTTGGGTCTGGACGCACATTAAATCCAACAAGGATTGCTTTAGCCGTGGAGGCTAAGAGCACATCGTTTTCCGTAATGCCCCCTATTGCAGAGTGAACGATCTGCGTAGTTATGTTTTCGCCGGTATCGATCCGCTTTAGCGCGTCTACGACAGCCTCAACCGATCCATGAACATCGCCTTTCACTATCAGATTAAGCTGCTTTACTTGCCCTTCTTTAATCTGATCATAGAGCTGGGTAAGAGAAAGCGCTCCCTTTGCTTCTTTTTCTTTAAGCCTAACCCTTTCCTCAAGAAGGTATGCTACCATTTCTCTTGCCTTTTTCTCATTGGCAACCACCATGAACTTATCCCCTGCTGCAGGGAGTTCGTTCAACCCAATCAACTCTATTGGCGTGGAGGGTCCGGCGCTTTGGGCTACAACGCCATTGCAATCAAACATTGCCCTTGCTTTACCCCATTGCATGCCGGCGACAAATACATCGCCCCGGTTCAATGTTCCTTCTTTAACAAGGACCGTACACATCGGCCCCTTGTTTCTGTCCATCTTGGACTCCAGCACAATTCCCCGAGCCTCTCCTTTAGGGCATGCCTTAAGCTCGAGAACTTCTGCCTGTAGCAAAACCATCTCCAGCAAATGTTCTACCCCTGTCTTCCTTTTTGCCGAGACCTCTGCAAAAATAGTTTCTCCTCCCCATTGCTCAGGGACAAGGCCAAGATTGGAGAGCTGTTCCATTACGAGTGCCGGATTTGCTCCTTGCTTATCGATTTTATTGATAGCGACAATGATGGGAACATTTGCCGCTTTTGCATGGTTTATTGCCTCTTTTGTCTGGTCCATTACCCCATCGTCAGCTGCCACAACCAGAATAACAAAATCTGTGGCAAGCGCTCCCCTTGCCCGCATAGACGTAAATGCCTCGTGTCCAGGGGTGTCTATAAAAGTTATAAGCTTGCCCTTGCACTGTGCCTGATACGCGCCAATATGCTGGGTAATTCCGCCGGATTCGCTTTCCGTCACGTTTGTTGAACGTATGGCATCCAGCAGCGTTGTCTTTCCGTGGTCTACATGCCCCATTACCGTGACAATCGGTGATCGCGGGGCCAAGTCCTCAGGGCTGCACTCAAGCGGAGCAAATATATCTTGTTTCATCTCATCCTTTGCTGCCTCAATCTCATGCCCGAGTTCCGTAGCAACAATAGTTGCTTCGTCTACCCCTATAAAT
>JAGVNP010000290.1 GCA_020053185.1 Deltaproteobacteria bacterium
CCAACGCATATATGACATTCCTCCAGACTGACTTGATCTCTTGGGCAACAAATCCACCTGTATATTCAATGACACTGGATTTCATGATTTGTGCCTTGGAAAAGGCATTATCATATCGTATTTTCCCTGCGACCTTTATGCCGGAGGAAAGAGATCTCTCAATGATTTTGTTCGTGACCTCCTGATTGATGTCATACTTGTTGATGCACACAACAGCAGGAACATTAAAGTGATGTGAAAGCTGAATCACACGATCAAGATCATGTTCTCCTGATATGGTTGGTTCTGTGACAATAACGATGAGATCTGCACCGGTAATCGAAGCAATAACCGGACATCCGATGCCTGGTGAACCATCAACAATGATGTACGGGTGGCCATCCTTTTCAGCAATTTTTTTCGCCTCCTTACGTACAAGGGTAACCAGTTTGCCTGAATTCTCTTCAGCTATGCCCAGTTTTGCATGAACCATGGGACCAACCCGCGTTTTTGAGACAAACAACTTTCCATTGATCGCAGGAGAAAAATCAATGGCCTTTTCCGGACAAAACCAGGAGCAGACCCCGCAGCCTTCGCATGCAATCCCATCAATCGTGTATGCTGGCTTGAGGGTATTATCTTTTTTTACTGCACTAAACCTGCATACATCCATACAGATCCCGCAGCCCGTGCATTTTCCACTAATAATCTGTGCCTGCTTGCCTCCGCTGAAATCTTCCTGCCGGAGAATCTGCGGCTCAAGGATAAGGTAAAGATCGGCCGCATCAACATCACAGTCAGCCAAAACCGGGCGGTCAGCAAGGCAGGCAAATGCTCCAACAATGCTTGTCTTGCCAGTTCCTCCCTTACCGGAAATAATAACGATCTCTTTCATCTTTTTTATAAACGCTCCTCGATCTTCTTGAGTAAATCAATAAAAATCCCCTTGTATTCAGGAAGCGACTCAACGATCATCTCTCCTCGCGAATATGCTTCGGCAATTCTTCTGTCATCAGGGATTTCAGCAATGATCTCTACTCCTCGATCCCTGCAAAATTTCCTTGCGATATCATTACCGGCCTCTGCGCGGTTGACAAGCACTGCATGGGGCAGTCCCAATTCATCCACCATGTCAAGAGCCAGAGACAGATCATTCAAGCCAAACGGCGTAGGCTCAGTTACTAGAAGAACAAAGTCAGATCCTTTTATTGCAGTTATCACAGGGCACGATGTTCCTGGCGGAGCATCAACTATGTGAAGCGTATTGCCACTGCATGATGATCGCACAGCCTTAATAAGAGGTGGGCTCATTGCCTCGCCAATGTTTAATATCCCGTGAATAAATTGTATGTTGTTTTTCCATCCCTTTTCTATAACACCAAGAGTTCTCATCTCCTCGCTGATGGCTTGCTGCGGACAAACCCTGGCACATCCCCCGCATGCGTGGCATAACGCCGAGAACGTTAAGACTGTATCTTTGACACATACAATTGCGCTGTATTGACAGATGTCTCCGCACAACCCGCAATGGGTGCATAAATCTTCATCTATTACAGGAACCGGAACACCCACATGCATGGTTGCATCTATTTTTGGCTTTAGAAAAAGGTGACCATTGGGTTCTTCAACATCGCAATCAAGGTAGGTAGTAACGCCGACTTTTTTTAAAAGACTTGCAATAAGAACAAGATTAGTTGAAATCAGCGTCTTTCCTGTTCCTCCCTTGCCACTCGCAACTGAAACGATCATGAATCTATCCTTTTTGTAGCTACTATTACTGCTTGGATTTTACTGCTTGACGTTGTTGTCTCAAAACCTTTTTGATTTAAATATTCGCCTGTTTCATTTAACATAGAGCTTATTATCTCATGCACCCTGTTTTCAGATGCATGGACCCTGTCTACAAGCTCAAACCCTTCCTGGGTAAAATCACTCAGAACAATCTTTCCATTTGGAGCAAGTATTCTGATGAATTCATCAATTGCATCATGCGGATTGACAAGATGATGAAGCATGTTGATGCAGAAAATACTGTCATAGCTTTTGTCATTGAATTTTAAGCAGCAGGCGTCTTCAATACAAAAATCCGCGCAATGTTCAAAGCCAAAATAACGAAGGTTAAGCCTGGCAAATCTCTGCTCGTCTTTTGAAGCATCAATCGATACAAACGAATATCCATGACGTGCCAAGGCAAGGCTAAAGTGACCTTTACCGGTTCCAACCTCCAGTATCTTTCCTGAGATGGGCAATGATTTGTTAACAATAAAATCCCGCTCCTGATCAATATCGTATCCAAAACGCTTATATAAGGCTTTGTGTTTTAGATATTTTTTATGGTTCTCTGCAACTTCTGTATCTTGGATTTCATCTGCGCACATATCTTGCCTTTTATTTTATCGTGATTGCACCAACCACACATGCATCTACGCAGATACCGCATCCTGTACATTTCTGAATATCAATCTCTGCTATGGCATCCAAAGTAATTGCATCTTCTGGACATATTGAGTCACATGCCCCGCATCCAGTACATGTCTGGACGTCCACGTAGGCACGTTTGCCGGTAGCAGATGAGGGTGAAGCTGTTTTACCGGAAAAGGATCCTCTTCTTCCCTGGCCTCTTCCCACGCCGCCAAACCCTTTGCCTGCACCCGGGATGTTTTGTCCCATTCCAGAATGGCTTGCTACATTGGGTGCAGTGCTAGCGGACAACAATCCTTGCTTAAATTTCTCTACTGCATCTTTTATCTTTCCGCTTACCCCTGTTATGACCTTGATTCCTGCAGCATCAAACACCTGAAATGCATTGGGACCGCAATTCCCTGTGAGCACAGATTCCACGCCTTTTCCAGACACAAACTGTGCAGACTGTATGCCTGCTCCTCCGCCCAATGCAGCACTGGAATTTTCAAATGCCTCATACTTCATAGTATCGGTATCAATCACGATAAAATACTGACATCTCCCGAACCTGGGATCAACTTCTGAATCGAGATTGTTCCCTTGTGAAGACACGCAAATTTTCATATTTTCATCTCCTTATCCTTATTAAGCCTGCATCACTGATATAATAACGTACGGCCTCTTCTCTCTATCAAAAACTATTAAAAAGCAGGACGGGAAACAGGGGGCTATTTGTATTTCCCGTCCTCTTACTTACTTGCCTGATTGGGTCTGCTCCTTTTCCATGTCATTGATGCGATTCTGGACATTTTCGAGTTCTCGCTTTAAAAGTTCAGCCTGATCCTTGAGAAAATTGAGGAACCCTGCTGCTTCTTCTTTAGTATTTATCTCCGGGTCGGAAGGGTAAGCTTGTCCA
>JAGVNP010000034.1 GCA_020053185.1 Deltaproteobacteria bacterium
TATTGAAAGAAAAACTCAATATTGCACCAGACAGGGTTTATCTCAATTTCATGGACATCCATGCAACCCACTGGGGCTGGGACAGCAGCACGTTCGGATAGAAAGAGGGGTTTTATGATCTCGCGCATTGATCATATAGCAATTGCAGTCAAAGACTACCCGAAAGCACTGGAATTTTTCACCAAAATACTCGGGGCAATGCCGGGTTCTTCCGGAGATGATAAAAATATCAACTTCTTCTGGCAGAATCTCGCATTGGGCGATCTTAGCAGGCTTGAGCTGATCACCTCGATAGGCGAGAAGAGTTTTCTTGATAAGTTTTTCAAGGAAAAAGACGCAGGAGTACACCACATCACGCTTCAAACCCCCAATATCCATGAGGCAAAGAGAATTTTGGAAGAAAAAGGAATTCCTTATTTTGGTTTTGCAGATTATGGTCCTATGTGGAAGGAAATCTTTATCCATCCAAGGGATGCGTTTGGGGTTCTTATCCAGATTGCAGAATTTAAAGCTGATGACTGGATTTCATCTGAGGTAAAGATGCTTGGGGCAAAAAAATGGAACATAAAAAAGACCGAGGGAGGGTGTGTTTTATCCTTTGCTCACCCGGGAGGCGGAAAGGTAGCGATCGAACTTGAGAAGAACCAGATTAAAGATCTCGTGGAAGCACTTAAAGTTTTATAATTTTATTGAAAAATATTTGAAAATGAAAGGCGGAAAAACTCAAACAGTCTTTTCATGAATAAGAGTTTCTTCTGAAGTCGTAAATTCTATGAGGAACTCAGTACCATCTCCATGATTCACCTTAAGATCTCCTTCTAGCTGATCAAGGACAAGGGTTCTCACCAGCTTGATGCCAAGGGACTCGGTCTTATAAATATCGACTCCTTGGATGCCTGTTCCATTATCTTTGACCCTTAGGAAAACAGTATTTTCCACGCGTTTTATGGAGACCTCGATTATCCCTTGTCCCTCCTTCTTGAATGCGTGCTTTAGAGAGTTTGAAATCAACTCATTTAAGACAAGTCCACATGGGACAGCTTGATCGAGAGAGAGTACGATTTTTGGCATATCGAGCATAAGAGCGATTTGCCCTCTCTTTTCGGGATATACAGAGAATATACGATCAACGAGTTTTTTGATGTATTCCTCCATATCTACTCCATCAAACTGCTTTCTCTCATAGAGCTGGGAATGGATAGCTGACATTGCATAAATCTTGGTGTTTACATTAGTGAACAGATCAATAGCCTCTTTGTCGGATGTACGCGTGTTGACCATATCAAGGAGACTTGAGATAATCTGGAGGTTGTTTTTCACCCGATGGTGAATCTCTCTGAGAAGGACTTCTTTTTCTTTCAGCGATGCCTTGATCTGGGCATCCGCTTTCTTGCGATCAGTGACATCTCTTCCTGTAACAACGAAGCCCGTAGGTTTTCCTTGAGGGTCTCGTATCAAATCTACTTTAATCTCTCCCCACAGAGTAGATCCATCCTTGTGATAGAATTCCAGGTACAGTGTCTGTGATATACGCATATCTTTGTTCTCGATGTTTTTCTCGGTAAGTTCTTCAGCTATTGTTTGTGAAAGCACCTTGAACGAATCAGGGGTTACCTGCTTTTCCATTGGTATCGAGTTCAATTCATCAATGGTGTACCCAAGTGCCCGTTCTATTGAAGGGGTTAAAAAGGTGGCCCTCATATTCATATCTGTTATCCCAATGATATCCGACATATTCTCGGTGATGAGACGGTAGCGTTCATTAGCTATCCGCAATGCCTCCTCTGCTTTCTTTTTCTTTTCTCGTGCTTCAGCATCGTGCAATTCCCTTTCAATAGCAGGAAGAAGACGTGCAAGATTGCCCTTCATAACAAAATCATGTGCCCCTGCCTTCATCGCTTCTATTGCTTTCTCTTCGCTGATTTTACCAGAAACAAGGATAAAGGGGATATCGAGTCCGCTTTTATTAAATAGTTTCAAGGCATCAATACCGCTGAAATGTGGCATGGAATAATCAGAGATAACAATGTCCCATTTTTGTTTGTCAAGGGCTGCTGTCATTGTCTGTTCTGTCTCCACACGCTCAAAGGTTACATTATCCCACCCCTTTTTCAGCTCGCGGAGTGTCAGAAGCATATCATCTTCTGAATCTTCGACAAATAATACGCGAAGTGTCTTATGCATGTGCCCTCATTTGATTTTTATGGGAAGTCTCTCGTTGAGAACTAACCAATAAAGCCCCAGTTCCCGTGCAGAATCGAAAAACTGATTAAAATCTACGGGCTTCCGAACGTAACTGTTTGCACCTAATGTATAGCCATTGATCACATCCTGCTCTTGTTTTGATGAGGTTAGAATGACCACAGGAAAAAGTTTTGTCCGCTCATCAGCCCTTATGCGTCTCAGAACGTCAAGGCCACCAATCTTGGGCAGATTCAAGTCAAGCAATATGACCTGAGGCATATCAAGTACGTCACGACCAGCATACGCTCCTGTGCCGAACAGAAAATCAAGTGCCTCTGCCCCATCCCTGGCCACCACTACCTCATTCAGGATATTGTTCTTCCTGAACGCACGAATGGTGAGCTCCACATCATCAGGATTATCTTCCACAAGAAGTATAAATTTTTTGTCCCTATTACCCATACTACCCTCCTTTCTGGGCAAGGCCCTGGATGACAGTCACAATCCTCAGAGCCCAAAACTCTATAAACTCTTTTTTCAAAGTAAACACCTCATATTGTAAAGTAAAAGATTGCCCCTTTTCCTACCTCACCTTCAGCCCACACTTGGCCTCCATGCCGGTGGATACTGCGCTGCACTGTTGCCAGGCCAACACCAGTACCTGAAAACTCGTTTTCTGTGTGGAGACGCTGGAAAGGCGCGAACAGTTTATTCTTATAGGCCATGTCA
>JAGVNP010000245.1 GCA_020053185.1 Deltaproteobacteria bacterium
ATTGTGGATTTTGACGTACATCATGGAAACGGCACGCAGGAAAGCTTCTATAGTGATGACTCTGTCCTCTATTTTTCGACCCATCAATATCCGTTCTATCCCGGAACAGGCTCTGTTGCAGAAATAGGGTCAAAAGACGGGGAAGGATTTACTGTAAACTGTCCTTTGAGCAGAGGTAAGCTGGACGGACATTACATTGCGCTCTATACAAACATCTTAATTCCTATCATCAAGGCATATAAACCTAATCTCATTCTGGTTTCTGCAGGTTTTGATCCGCATACAGCAGATCCGATTGGAGGCATGAGACTCAGCTCGGAATGTTTTGGCGCAATCGCAGCCATTATAAGAGATGCGGGAAAAGAGATTAATGCCCCTGTAGTCTATACATTGGAAGGAGGCTATGATTTTGCTGCACAGAAAGAATCCACTGAACAGATAATCAAAGTCATGAAGGGGCAATCTCCTGCAGAGATTTCACCTGTAAGCTTTCCCGAGCTTGATGAGCTTATCTCTGCACACAAGAAACACTGGCCACTTTGATTTAACTAAAAATTAATAATTCATAATTAAAAATTATATAGGGAGGATTACATGGAAAAAAATGTTGGAATGGCTGACAAAATAGGAAGGACGATCATTGCGCTTCTCATTATTGTACTGTATCTCTGGGATAAGCTTCCAGGTATTGCAGGATTGCTGCTCATCGTAAGCGGTGCGCTTCTCTCAAGTGTTATGAGCGGCTATTGTCCACTTTACAAAAGCCTTGGGGTCAATACGAACAAGTGTAAGACCTGCTGAAAAGAACTATAGTGACGAGTAAATAGTAACAAGTTTTTACTCGTCACTTGTCACTCGTTACTTCTTTTAAGCTTTCAATAAAGCAACTGCCCTCTTTAGTCCCGGCGCAGCACCTTGTATAACTGTCTCATCCACGCAATAGGCAAAACGCACATAACCTTTATAGCCAAATCCTATGCCAGGCACTGCAAGAATCTTCTCATTCAGCAAAACTTTACAGAACTCAACATCATCCTCGATAGGGGATTTTACGAATAGATAAAATGCCCCTTCTGGCGGCACATAAAAAAGTCCAATATCATCAAGTATGGACCTAAAAGCATCCCTGCGCCTTTTATAAATATTCACATCAATGCCAGATTCAATGCATTCACCAAGCACTTTCTGCATCAATGAAGGAGCGTTAACAAAGCCGAGTATCCGGGTTGCAAGAATCAGGGCATCAATAAATTTTTCTTTTTCAGACACGCCCGGACCTGCTGCAATATAACCGATTCGCTCACCTGCTAAAGACAGGTCTTTGGATGCTGAAGTAACGACAACAGATCTTGGAACAATCTTCAAAACTGATGGAATCTTTACATCATCATACACAAGCCGCCTGTATGGCTCATCGGCAATCACCAAAACATCGGGGTGTTCGGCCAATAAATCCCTTAATCCAAAAAATATATTTTCAGGATATACCCTGCCTGTTGGGTTGTTTGGAGAATTGATAATAATGGCCTTGGTCTTTTCTGTGATAGCCTGCCTTATCTTATCAAGATCAGGCAAAAAATCCTTCCCGCATTCTATTGAGACAAACTTTCCCCCATGATTCTCGCAGTAAAATCTATACTCCACAAAGTAAGGGGCAATGGCTATAACTTCATCTTCGGGATTCAGTATTGATTTCAAGACAACATTCATGCCTCCGCCTGCCCCGCAGCTCATCACAATATCTTCAGGCTTAAGCACTACCTCATATATTTTCGATACATACTCAGATATCTTTTGTCTCACATGGGGATACCCTGCGTTTGGCATATATCCATGGGGCGTAGCCTTACTCAACGCAAGGCTTACCATGGTATCAATCACATGCCTTGGCGGGACAAGGTCAGGGTTGCCAAGGCTAAAATCAAATACATTCTCTTTTCCGTATTGGGCTTTGAGCCTGGCACCTTCTTCAAACATCTTTCGAATCCATGATGAAGTCTTTGAGTATTCCAACATCTGTTGAGAAACAATCATCTTTTTCTCCACTCAATAAAATAATATAAAAGCACGATATCAAAATATCCTTATTGTGTACATATCGTTGTCAGAACATCTGCATGAAAAGGGCTGAGCTCTTAAGTGAGCCCAGCCCTTAAGAAACTAGTCTTGGTCGCTAATCAATTAAAACGAAAGGGTAACCGACAACCCCGCTGCAAAGGCATCACCTTCTACCGTATAAGTCTCCTGATCCTCACCGTTCGCATATGTCTCACCGTCTTTATACACGGTATAATCATCACATTTCTGGTACTGGTATACGCCAGCGATCTTTGCAGGATTTTTTACTGTGGGAAGGTTCATTGTCTGGCTGAACCCGCCAGAGAATACTTTCTTGTCCATATCAAGAAAGTTTGTTTCCCTGTACGACTGATTTGGCACAGGAGTTGGTATCTTAGCAAAACCGAACATAAGTGAGGTATTCTCATTCGGCTTAAATTCAACACCTGCTCTTAAGTTCACTGTATCTTTGAAGTCAGCATTTCCGCCATAATACACCTCGTCGTTCGGGCTGAATGTATAATCACTCCATTTCTGCTTGTCTCTCTGTACAGAAATGGTCATTGGCCCTACGTTAGCCGCTGCTCCTACCGAGAGTTCTTCCGGCACAAAGAAGCAATGGATAGCCATTATCATCTGTATGTCTGTAATGGGCAGTCCGAACGTTTCTACGGATGCATTTGCAACAAGAGGATCCACTGCTACTTCCTGCTTATCTCTCCAGCAAGCACCTATTTTTACCATGCCTGCCATTGGTGTGACTAGCACGCCGTATTCCATCTTATGATGAAGCCATGCCTGCATGCCTACCTGTCCATTTACGCGCGGTTCATCTGACATCAGATCCAGACCATCAATATAGATTTTTCCTCCACCATACAACATGGATTGCACACCCGCACCTGCGTAGACCAGAGACGGAAGAAGTTCTACACCAATTCCTGTAGACAAATGCAGACGGTCAATATTATCTCCATACCGGATAAAATGCGGCTGATCAGGCTGCATATTGGCCAGCATATAGGTGGAATTCAGATTTTGCGGAATAGATGCGGCAAGTCCGAGCGTGGCATTAACTGGAAGGTCAGATATATCATTGAAATTGATAGCCATCCCGACAATCGGAAATTTCAGATCCATGCCATGACCTGCAGATGGTTTGGTAGGATTATTTCTCACCTCTCCAGCATTATCATAAATAATCAGATCCTCCCCACTGAGCTTTTCCACCTTGAATGTAGGGCGGGTATACAAAAATTCAATCGAAGTCTGATGGGTTTTGATCTGACCCAATCCTGCAGGGTTATAGTAGGCTGCCGAATAATTGTCAGCAATTGCAGTAAATGCACCACCAAATGACATGGCTCTGACACCAAACTCATATGTGTCACCCAATCCAGCTGAAAAAGCAGGGGTGCCAAGGGTAATGGCAAAAACAAACACACCAAGAATGCTAAAAAATCTCTTGCTCATATTTCCTCCCTTTATTTATTTGTTTTCGGTAAAGCTTTAATTAATAAGTCACACATCAAGCAAAGTTTGCCATAATATCGTCAATTTATCAACAAAACTTAAATAATTGATTAAAAGACTGTAACAAGAACAAAATATAAAGGTTTCAG
>JAGVNP010000135.1 GCA_020053185.1 Deltaproteobacteria bacterium
CAAGGCTCATCAACAAACAATCTTCTATTCCAGATGCTATCAAGAAAATCTGTGAAAAACTTGGTCGCGACGGAAAAATCATTCTACGCAAAGACATCTTGAAAGAAGCAGAACAACATGGAATAAACCCTTCGTCTGTTTTGCCAGCAGATTACTGTGATAATACTGAAACAGGAAACTGGTCAAAACATTCTTTTTTGTATTCCATTGGTTCTGGTAAATATGTTCTGGCAAGGTTCAAGCCAAAATAGGCCTCAGTTCCAAAAACAATAAAACCATCTAACGAAAAGTTCGCATATACTGTTGTTCAATGAAATTTGTATAATTATTGCTCGTTCTTCGATCCTCACTCCTCGCTCCTTTCTTTTCACTTTTTACTATTTACTTCTTTCTGCTTACTGCCTACTTCTTACTCCCCAGGCATTACTTGTCACTTGTCACTATTTACTCTTTGCCTCTGTGCCTTTGGAACTTTGTGCCTCTTATCTATTGACATCAACTTGCCCCTCACATACTAAGATTAAGTCTTCTTAAATTAAATAAAAATGTAATGGAGGTTTGATGCAGCCAAGAGATAAACAGTTCTTCTATGGATACATGATAGTCTTTGGTTCGTGGCTTGCAATGTTTGTCTCGGCAGGCGCCCAGTTCAGCTTCAGCATTTTTCAACCATATCTATTAAAAGAGTTCGGCTGGTCAAGAGGCATGCTCTCGTTTGGCTTTACTTTGAACCTGATTACTGTGCCAATTGTGGGAGTGCTTGGCGGCTATCTTGTGGACCGTATAGGGCCGCGTTCCACTGTGATCATAGGAGCAATAATCGGTAGTATCGGAATGGCGTTCTTGAGTACAATAAGCCAGATCTGGCATTTTATTTTACTCTTCGGAATCATCTTTCCCGCAGGGTATAGCCTATCCTACATGATTGCAACTGTGCCTACAGTGAGAAGATGGTTTATGAGAAAGGCAGCGCTCATGGTAGCGATTGCAATGACAGGATCTGGCCTTGGTATTGTGATCCTCACTCCGATAGCCCAGTACATAGTAGCAGCATCTTCATGGAAGATGGGTTACATCGCATTCAGTATAATTTTTGCTATCGGAGGCATTATCGGGGGGCTGCTCTTGCGGAAAGACCCTGAATCATGTGGAACCTTTCCTGATGGAATCCCACCCACAGACGAAGAGATCAAATCACGTCCTGATTTCATAGCACGCAGCAAAGAATGGCCAATGAAAGAAGCCATCAAAACCAGTGCCTTCTGGCTCATGGTCATTGTGCAGGGTGGATATTTGATGGCTGTTCTTGGATTTCTCGGACATATGGTTACATGGGCACATCTGGATTTAGGCATCTCAATGAACAAGTCAGTCATGATCTTCAGTTTGGGTTTTGTGCTGTCTGCAGTACTGGGCCGTTTATTCTCAGGAATGGTATCTGACTGGTACATGGGCCGGTTCGGGTGGTCACGCAAACTGATACTTTATTTCAATGTGATCGGTGTAGCCCTGGGATGTTTCATGGCTGTCTGGGTCACCGGAATTCCAAGCCTTATTTTTGTTGCCATACTCCTTGGATTTACCTATGGCATAGGACTCTCGACATATCCTGTGTATCTCGGCGATCTGTTCGGCGTAGTAAACCTGCCCATGCTCTTTGGTATAATCGGCTTTTTCACCTCGATAGCTGCTGCTATAGGCCCTGCATTATATGGATTTACCTATGACATAACTGGAAGCTATAACGTGGCCTTTATGATAAACGGGAGCATCTGTCTTTTCTCTGTGATCGCGCTTTATTTCATACGAACACCGGAAAAGATCTCTGAGTAATAAGGCGTTTATAATCTCTCCTCAGCCAGGCCAGCAAGCCGAGAGCGCACAGAATCGCGGAATGTGGTCACACCCACCAAGCTATGTCCCATCATACGCTTTATTGCGTACGTCAGCCCGCTTGATTTGCGATCCAATCTTCTGCGCCGGTCAATCTGACCAAGGTCACCGGTAAAAATGATCTTTGCCTTTTCGCCTGCACGAGTGATGATGGTTTTTACCTGGTGCGGGGTCAGATTCTGCGCCTCATCAACAATAAGAATATCTTTGTGGTAAGTCATGCCTCTGATATAATCGAGAGGTTCGAACACGATCTTGCCTTCATCCTTAAGCCGGTCAATGAGCTTTTTATTTTCAAAACCATCAAGATTTGAAAGAAAAGAAAATGCACGCAGGATCGGTCTCAGCCACGGCGTCATTTTTTCTATCTCATCGCCAGGCAGAAATCCCATCCTGTCCTCGTCTTCCAAATGTATCATTGGACGCGTTATGATGATCTGCTGGTACATTTTCCTCTGTTCAATTGCGGTTGCCAGCGCAAGAAGTGTTTTTCCAGTGCCTGCACCACCCTGGAGAAAAACTAGTTCGACCCCGGGATCTAAGAGCTGGCCGAGCGCAATATACTGCTGCCAGTTCGGACCGTTTCCATTAAGCGAGTAAGGTTTTAGCCCAAGGGCATGGACATCACGGTTTACTATCCTGAACACATCTCCTTTTTTGATTGCAACAAAGGAATCCTTCCACTCCTTGCCAAAGGCATTGCTGAAACAAATCACGCCTTCGTTTTCCTCGATATGGTTATGTGTTTTCGGATCATACTTGAAGGTGAAGTTATCAGATATCTCGTCAGGGCAGACATTTATCTCCTTTGGAGATTGATGCTTCAGCTCTTCTGTCTCATCGCGATAATAATCTTCCACCACCACGCCATCGCTTATAAGCTCATACGCAAGCAGACGCACCGGTCTGTCGCGCGACACCAATTTTACCTTCGCAAACACTTTATCTTTTTGATTCTCCTCCACGATCGTGTGCGCAACTGCAATGATCTGATGGTCCGGACTGTTCGGATCAAGCCATTCCTTCAGCGTTTTCAAATTAGGTCTTTTGCTGTAGATCTTTAGTGAAGGATCTCCCTCCAAATTCAGGTGCTCAATCCTTCTCAAAGCATCACGCGCATCAATTCCGATATCAGGCTTGTCTTTGAGCTTGTCCAGCTCAAGGATTACTGTCATTGGAATATAGAGGGTGTTACCACCTTCGCGCAGGACATCAATTGCTGATGGATCATGAATGAACACGTTTGTATCAGCAATTATCGCGTTCTTTTCGCTCATCCACTCCCCTTTCTGAAAAGGGGGGTAATCGCATCAATATCCATATTTAGTATGTATTATACACAAAGGGGCTATATATGCTAGTAAAAAATTAGGGGTATGTGATAAACCCCAGGTAGCATTCAAAAGAAAATTCGGTATCGATTACACTATGACTATAAATCTCTCTTTTTTTCCTCAAATTCCTCTTTCGAAATCTCACCTCTGGCATAGCGTTTTTTCAAGATATCAAGAGCTGTTTCTCCTGTTTCCTTTGTCGTTGCGACACTTTTCGACACAAGATAGATCACCAGAATAACTAATACTAAGGTAATTATCCACATAAACATACCTCCGAAGTAACCCGTCCCATAGCCACGATGCATCATGCCCCATGGCATTCCCCGGAATCTTGGCCCTAGCTCATTTTCAAAATATCCCATCATGCCGGGCATCATCCTACCCATTACACCCCCAGAATAACATCCAAGATACCTGGCACCCATCATCCGATGCATAGCACCAAGGGTTGCTGACCCTTCTCCTCCCATCATCCTGTCCATGATCTCATGTTCATTCGGATCAGGATGCATAACTCCCATTACTGCCTCGCCAAGTTCTTCAAACTGCGAGTTAGTTACTTTGCTGCAGTTGATCTGATCAGCATTTTTCACTCCCTGCTCTTGCATAACTGCCTGGACTATCTCATTTATTGTCTTTACATCTTTAGAATCAGCAAAGGCATACGTTGCAAAGATAAGGGTTACAAAAATAGCAAAAAGGATGTTTTTTTTCATACAAGCCTCCTTCCTGGTAATAGTACTAGAGTAGGCCGAAAACACAGAGAGTCAAGACCCCCACTTGCATATTTTAATATGCGGGCTATCTTTAAAATAGCCACATGGTCAACTATATAATGTTTACTGCACTTTAAAAGGAGATACAGATGGATAACACAGAATATAAAGATCCTGTTTGCGGCATGAGCACGCATAACAAGGATGAGTATCTTCCATATGATTACAAAGGAAAGACTTATTATTTTTGCAGCACTCACTGCAGAGAAAAATTCAAGGCTGATCCGGAAAAATATCTTCAAACAAAAGTTTCCAGCCAAACGCATACAACAGCAAAAGATTCTCAAAGTCTATATACCTGTCCAATGCATCCTGAGATTCAACAGAACAAGCCAGGTTCTTGTCCAAAATGCGGAATGGCATTAGAGCCCTATGCGCCAGGGCTATCCGGTCTAAAAACAAAATGGACATGTCCCATGCATCCAGAGATCATACATGATGAACCGGGAACATGCCCTATCTGTGGCATGGCGTTAGAGCCAACAACCCCAACCGAAGAAGAAAATCCTGAATACGAGGATATGAAAAAACGTTTTATTGTCGGCGTTATTCTTACCATCCCTATTCTCATCATTGCCATGCGTGATCTTATTCCCGGCCATGTGATGGAAAACTTTGCCTCGGCAAAAATGTATGAATGGATAGAATTAGCACTCGCAACACCTGTAGTGCTATGGGCTGGATGGCCATTCTTTGTACGCGCCGTACAGTCAGTCATAAATAAAAGTTTGAACATGTTCACGCTAATCGGCCTTGGTGTCGCAGTTGCCTATGTCTATAGTGTAATTGCTGTTCTGTTCCCTGAACTGTTTCCCTTCTCCCTCCGAACCCAAGCTGGCACTGTTGGAGTATATTTCGAGGCATCAGCAGCGATTGTCACTCTTGTGCTCTTTGGTCAGGTGATCGAACTCAGGGCAAGGAGCCGCACTGGTGCTGCTATCAAGGCACTGCTTGGCTTAGCCCCAAAGACTGCACGACGAATAAAAGATGATGGGTCAGAACAAGATATTTCCCTTGATGATGTACAACCCGGAGATCGGCTTAGGATACGGCCTGGAGAAAAAATACCTGTTGATGGAATTGTGCTCGATGGATCAAGCAGCGTTGATGAATCCATGATCACAGGTGAGCCAATCCCTGTTTCCAAACAACCCGGCGACCGCATTGTGGGTGCAACCATAAACGGCTCTGGCATGCTTATTATGAAGGCAGAGCGTGTCGGCGCTGAAACTTTACTTTCCCAGATCATCCAGATGGTCGTCGAGGCTCAGCGAAGCAGAGCTCCTATCCAGAACCTTGCTGATCTGGTTTCCAGCTATTTTGTTCCCGCAGTCATAGCTATCTCTCTCATTTCCTTTATCATCTGGATGTTGATCGGGCCAGAGCCAAGAATCGCTTACGGCCTTGTTGCAGCTGTATCAGTACTCATAATTGCATGCCCTTGCGCTTTAGGACTTGCCACGCCTATGTCAATCATGGTTGCTACAGGCAAAGGCGCAACCGCTGGTGTGCTTTTCAAGGACGCAGAATTCATAGAGACACTTCAAAAGGTGGATACCCTGGTGGTAGATAAGACCGGCACACTTACCGAAGGCAAGCCGAGGCTCACGACAGTACATACTGTCGTCGGGCAAGATGAGAAACAACTCCTGTTTTTTGCAGCAAGTATTGAAAAAGGAAGCGAACATCCCTTAGCTGCGGCGATCATAAACGAGGCCACTGAAAGAGATATTGTTTTGGGCGATGTGAAAAAATTTAATTCATACAGCGGCAAAGGTATTACGGGTGAAATTAATGGTCATCCTGTGATTCTTGGGAACCAGGCATTGCTTAAAGATTTCGGGATTGATGCAGGTGATCTGACAAAAGAGGCGGAACCTTTAAACACTGACACTGTCATGTTTGTTGCTATAGATGGCAAGATTGCCGGGTTACTTGGTGTATCTGATCCTATCAAGGCGACCACACCAGAGGCAATAAAACTCCTCCATGAACAAGGTGTTCGTATTGTAATGCTCACTGGGGATAACAAAGCAACGGCAGGCGCTGTTGCAAAAAAACTCGGCATTGATGAGGTATTCGCAGAAGTCTTGCCAGATCAAAAAGTCGAGGTAATAAAGCACCTACAGGATTCAGGCCGGATCGTTGCTATGGCTGGCGATGGAATCAATGATGCCCCTAGCCTGGCAAAAGCTCATGTGGGAATTGCAATGGGCACAGGCACTGATGTAGCCATGGAGAGCGCCGGAATCACCCTGGTAAAAGGCGATCTTCGCGGCATTGTACGTGCACGGATATTAAGCAAAGCGACCATGCGCAATATAAAACAAAATCTATTCTTTGCATTTATCTATAACTCACTAGGCATCCCTATTGCAGCAGGAGTTCTGTATCCGGTCTTTGGTGTGCTTTTAAGCCCAATGATCGCTGCAGCTGCAATGAGCTTCAGCTCAGTCTCAGTAATCACCAATTCATTACGGTTGAGAAAAGTGCAGTTATAAGGGAGTTTTATTTTTTTAGATTATATCCCAACACGAATTGGCAATATAACAGTTGTAATGCCCTTCCACTGCAGGCGCCGCTGGATGGCAAATGCTGTCTCATTATGGAGTAGTCTCTGGAAAGGTGTTTCCTGACGAAAGACCAGTTTACCGGTAAAGATTGTGGAATGTGGGAATTCCTTTGCAAGAGACTCGCAGAGATCCGTTGCTGTTTCTACCACATCTGTTCCCAGGGCCATCCTGCAATCAGCAGGAAAACCATAAGAACGGCTCAGCTTGACATACTTCATGAGAGATTCCTGTACAGAGTTTTTTAAGGCCTCAACCTCTGATGAATCCTTAAATGAACCAGAGTCAAACTCTGCCACAGAAACAAAGATAAAGTTTTTATAAAGTTGAGGGAAGCTGCGGAAGATAGTAAGCCATATGTGAAGCCCGAATCCGCTAAAACCGTTTACAAGGAGTATAGCGGTCACCTTGCTTGGATCCACTGGTTCTTTGTTTTCAGGTCCACTAACAGGGATATCTGACAACATCTCCTCTAGCTGTCGAACCCCCTTGCGTACCTTCTTGTAATGTCCGCGGATCAAAAAGCATAAGCCAATCACAAGAGAGGTAATGAAAAGCGTAATCCAGCCTCCTTCCCCGAACTTCTCAAAGATAGTGATGAGAAGGATTGTGAGGCAGAGACCCAAACTCACTGTAAAGATAATTATATACCGCTTCCAACTCTTAAACTTCTTTCTGCTACGAATATAAAAGCGAAGCATACCATATTGAGACAGGGAGAAGGTAAGAAACACGTTAATGGAGTACATGATGACAAGGGCAGATACAGAACCACGGGTGTATAACAGCAATAAAAGTGATGCACCACCCATAAGTAACACACCGTTTTGCATGGTAAGCTGCTCTGAAAGGGCCATAAAGCTGCGGGGAAGCCAGGCATCTGTTGACATGTTTGCCATTATCCGTGGGCCACCTACAAACCCTGCCTGTGCACCCACCATCAAAAGGGCTCCTTCAGAAAGTATGGTGATCAGGGCTATCAAACCGCCAAGAGGCCAATTACCAAAGACATTATCTGCAAGAATAGCGTTCAATGTCCTTCCATGAATTGGCTTGATCCCGAAAAGGACATAACATAGGAGAAGGCCTCCTGCTGTAAAGGCAAGTGATACTGCCATATATGCCATTGTTCGCTTCCCTGCCTGTACCCTTGGCTCTCGAATGACCTGCATGCCATTTGAAACAGTCTCCAGTCCTGTATATGTTCCACCACCCATGGAAAATGCACGGAGAAAGATTGCAAGCATTCCAACATAGCCAATTGTTGAGATATCGTGGTTGAAACTCCCCTGAAATTCATTCATTACAGGGGTAATATGATCTGCCTTACTCAGCACGCCGTAGCCAATCAAGATAATATGAGTCACAATAAATACGATAAAGATTGGCGCAAGGATCATTATTGATTCCTTTACCCCACGTATATTCAAGATAACGAGCATTACGGTAAGAAGAACTACAAATATCAGTTTATATTTGAGATACATAACAGGCAAAAAACTGAAAAGTGCATCGCCACATGCGGCTAAGGATACAGTGATTGTCAACACATAGTCCACAAGCAAGGCGCTTCCGGATATGACCCCTGCACTACTGCTGATCGTACTGGTAGCCACAATATAACCACCACCGCCAGAAGGGAATTGTTCAATGATCTTTGAATAGGCATATGAGATGACAAAGACTGTAAAGGCTGTTGCCAGAGCCAAGAAAGCAGCAAGATAAGTGTGGGTGCCAAGGGCCTTGAATGCTTCTTCAGGACCATACGATGAGGAAGAAAGACCATCAGCGCCAAGGCCAACCCATGCGAGTATGGGTATAAGGGATAATTTATGAAAAAGAGAGGGCTCATTTACATCGCGCGGAGGCCCAAACAGGTTATACCGTATTCTTTTTAAAAGATTTGGATTGTCTTCAGACGGGAGTGTTTTCATAGCTTTTTTCTAGAATGAGCATCTATTACCTCCACTTCCATTTGTCAAGTACAAGTGAATCGAAGAAACAAATTTGAAAGGTTTCTCTTATGTCCCTAGACCTTTGCATAATTAGTAATCAAGTCATTGCGAGGAGCACATTCGCTTCGCTCAGTGTAAACCATGTGGTGAGCGAAGCGAATCCATCCG
>JAGVNP010000179.1 GCA_020053185.1 Deltaproteobacteria bacterium
ATCTGAAGAGGCCCTTCTTCTCACAACTTTCAGCAGGGCAAAGATGAAGGCAGGGTTTGCCAATTTTCCGTGGGATTTATGCCTTGATATAAAAGAAGATATTGAGGGCCATAACTGCTGGTTTAACAATGCAAAGATATTAAAGCAGCTAAATATCCCTGTAAAAAAGAATGATTATGCCGGGCTTCTGCATGTAATAGATGAGAAAAAAGATGATATCCAACTTCCTCAAAAATTCGTTGTCATTGCTCCTGGCGCATCCCTGCGCCGTCTCTTAAAGACATGGGAAGAGAAAAAATTCGCAGATCTGGCCATACTAATTCATAATGAGCTTGGCTTGTATCCAGTGCTTGTGGGCAGCAATGATGACAAGAGATACAATGAGACAATCGCGGATTTCATAAGACAAAAAACAGGGGATAAAATAAATGTGCTCGATCTTTCTGGAAAGATAAGTCTGCGTGCGCTTTGCACAATGCTAAAAAGAGCATCTCTTTTTGTCGGCATTGATTCAGGTGTTATGCATCTTGCATCATCCATTGATATTCCTGTGGTCGGCCTGTTCGGCCCTACAGACCCGCGCTATGTTAGACCGCAGAATAGCAGAAGCATTGTGGTGCAGAAAACAGATCTTGAATGCGTCCCCTGTTATATAAAGCCTTGCGACCATAGAAATTGCATGATGAAGCTCAGCGTTGAAGAAGTGTTTGATGCCTGCAAGCGCGTCCTGTCTGATTAAGAAAAAATAGCAGAAATATTTCTCAAAAGATCTTTTGCTACTTTGCTGTTATTTTACTTTGATAACTTCTTTTGTTAACGCTATATAAAGATCTGTATCTTTTAAAGCTACCAAGAGTTTAATTTTTATTTTTTCTATATGAGGAGGCGCATGGTGATCTCAAATTTGACAATGATTTCTACCAAGACCTTGGTGCGTGTGCATATGAAATTAACAGACAATATCTCTTTCCGTGTAGAAGGTTAAAAAATATGAATTCAATAATCCCAGCTGCGACAATTGAAAAACGTATCCTTGCTATCCGTGGACAAAAGGTAATGCTCGATGCAGATTTGGCAGACTTATATAATGTGGAGACAAAGGTACTAATTCAAGCCGTAAAACGCAATTTGGATCGCTTTCCGTCTGACTTTATGTTTCAACTTACTGAAGAAGAGTCTAAAATCTTGAGGTCACAATTTGTGACCTCAAGTTGGGGAGGGCGTAGATATCCTCCCTATGCTTTCTCCGAGCAGGGAGTTGCAATGTTATCGAGTGTCTTGCGGAGTAAAAGAGCAATAACAGTTAACATTGAAATCATGCGAGCCTTTGTAAGACTGCGTGAAATTATTTCTTCACATAAAATGCTTACAAAAAGGTTGGAACAACTGGAACAGAAATACGACAAACAGTTTAAGATTGTGTTTGAGGCGTTACGGCAAATTATAGAAACTCCTAAAAAACCCAGGCATCCTATCGGATTCAAGGGAGAGGATTAAGCTGTATGGTTAAGTTGATAAAAAATAGCAAACAATCCTATCAAAAAATCACACCCAGAACAGTGGTATCGAGTTTTATATTATATCTTCTAGTGCATCTATCACATCATCCGGAGTAATAGATTCCATGCAGATTGGATCATCGCATTTTCTTTTATTGCACGGATTACACCCAACATCTTTTTGTATCACTCGCCCCTTAAATGGCCCAGTGCGCTTCGGGTCAGAAGGCCCAAACAGAGCAACAACTTCCTTTTCAAGAGCAACTGCAAGATGCATTGGCCCGGTATCACAGCTCACCACTGCTTTAGCTCCTGCCAGAACTTCCTTGAGATAAAGCATTGATGTTTTTCCTACCAGATCGATTATATTACCTTTGTCCTTGGAGCATATGTTTTTTGCCATTAGAAGATCTTCCTGTGCTCCTGTGATCACAGATTTCATACCGAATTTTTTCATTATATTTTCAGCAACAGCTGCGAAACCCTGCGCTGTCCAGAGATTTGCAGCTTTTGTTGCTCCGATATTGAGCACCACATAATTTTTCGGTAGATTATGTGATGCAACGTTCTTCACAGGGATCTCCCATCTGATCTCTGGGTTATCTATTCCAAGATATCTCGCAAACTCAAGGTATTGATATACCATATGTGCGCCAGGATCTGATGCGGGGATACGCTCAAAAGGGAACAACCATGTAAATTCCTTGCACCGCTTTTTGTCAAAGCCTATGCGCCTGTCTGCCTTTGCCAGGCAACAAAAAATGCCGGATTTTACGATCCGCTGCAGATCAAGTACAATATCGAATTTTTTTGTCCTGAGCTGTGCCATGACTTCTGGCAGCGCTTTTCTCAAATTATATTTATCAAACAGGATGGCATGATCAACGCAAGCGTGCTCGCTTACAAGCTGATAGCTCAATGGCTCGATAAGCCAGAAAATGTTGGCATTCAGGCCTCTCTTAAGATTTACCACCAGCGGGAACGTGTTTACCACATCGCCCAGAGCGCCCAGTTTTACAATCAGGACATCCATAATATATGTGATATTTCATATTTGCTATTTTCGCAAGTCCTTGCCTATAATGGCCCTATCTTTACTATCCTATTCAATAGGAGGCAAATAATGACAGACGAGAGAAAACAAAGGATAATAATATGCCTTATCATTGCCGCTGCTGCATTCATCTGCGGGTTTGTACTTGGATTTTACATATGGGGGCTCAACGCAGGACAGCCGCCTGATTACAAAAAATACCTTCAGGAGACAATGGACTATATGTCCTCGCTGGAAGAAAAAAACACAACACTGACTAAAAAGGCTGACAAACTCAAAGATGAGGTGACTGAATTAAAGGATGCAACAAAAGAAAACAAGATACTGAAAGAAAAAATAGAGCAGCTCCATGAAGAAGTAACAAAGATAAAGGAGCAGGCAATAACTCCGCAGACGCCGGAAAACCCTAAGGATACACCACCTACGAGTGACAAGTAAATAGTGACGAGTAACGAGAAATTAGGATTAAGGGGTAAGTGTTAAGGTCTAAGGCATAACGAGTGACAAGTTTTTACTATTCACTCGTTACTTGTCACTCGTCACTATTCACTACTCACTCATTCACTTATATATTCTTGCTATGGCCCGGTTGTGTTCCTTGAGGCTCTTGGAAAAATAATGGGTTCTGTCGCCTTGCGAGACAAAGTAGAGATAATTTGTCTTTGCAGGATAAAGTGCGGCAATGATGGCCCTTTTGCCAGGATTGCAGATAGGCCCGATAGGAAGACCTTTATACTTGTATGTATTGTATGCCGAGTCTCTAGAGAGATCTTTTCTGAATACTTTCTGACCGGACCGGTCAATGCCGTATATTGCAGAAGGATCAGACTGAAGCTTCATCCCTCTTTTCAGTCTATTATAAAAAACAGAAGCTATAACAGGCATCTCCTCGGGAGTGATCGCTTCTTTCTCAATAAGGGAAGCCATTGTGAGTACTTCGTGACGGGTGAGCTTTAATTTTTTCTCCTTCGATAATTTTTTTGCCCTTGCTTCGCACTCGGGTGTATACACCTGATCAAGCTGTTTAACCATCTTGTTTATCATATCAAATGAGCTCATGGTCGGAACCATAAAATAGGTTTCAGGAAACAGATATCCCTCCATGGTAGGGGCATCAAAATCAAATAATCTGGCCGTCTCCCTCGAGTTAGCTATTTTTATGAATTCATCCCTGTCCACCAGGCCTAATTTTGAGAGGATATCGGCAATATCAAATATGTCTGAGCCTTCAGGAATCGTCACCTTGCACTTTATGGTTTTTCCATAAAACAGGATGTCTATTACATCCTTGGGTGAGAGCTCGCCATAAAATGCATATCTACCTGCCTTAAGGCCCGTTGCCCTCTGGGAAGAAAATGCCGTGATCATAAAAAGCGAGGAACTCGAGATAACCCCTCTTTTATCAAGCATCCTCGATATCCCAAAAGCGCTTGTCCCCTTTTTTATATTAATGACTACAGCCTTGTTCAATTGCACAGGCGTAGAATAAAACATATAAATGTGGATAAAACATATAAGAACAACTGATGCTATAATAGGGAAAAGCAGGTCTTTGTAGTATTTCATGGCTTTATCGAATCTAGATATTCTTTTAAGATAACGCTTGCTGCGATCTTATCGATTACCTGTCTCTTTTTCTTTCCACGCACATTAGCGCCTGCAAGCAGCTCATGGGCCTCGCAGGTGGTGAGTCTTTCATCAAAAAGCGTCACCGGAAGATTTACTCTTTCTTCCAGCTGTTTCGCCCATTCCATTACTGTTTTTGCTCCATCGCCGATAGTTCCATTCATATTGTAAGGAAGCCCCACGACAATATTGGTTATCTCATACTTATTTATTATATCCTCGATCTTTTTTACGTGGGAATTGTCTTTCCTAACATTAATGACCTCTAACGGATGCGCCATGGTACACCAGGGGTCGCTGATAGCCACACCTATTCTCTTGTTACCGTAATCGATGCCCATAACCCGCATATTTAATAACCGGCAAGCTTCCTCATAGATCGTAGTAAATTGACGTCCCCAATGCATACAAAAATATCATCGCAATGATGAAGCATTACGATCTTTGCATTTCTGTTAATGTAGATATCTCTTAACTCCAATTAACAACCTCTATCTGAAATGAAGCGCCATTTTTAGCCACATCTCCCCAAAAAACTATTACAAAAGGTGCTCCTTCTTGATTTGACAAACTACTTATATCCTGCTCGGTGCCAAGTAAGGTTTCCATATCTGCTCTGGCAGAATTTATCAGATCTGAATTCTTAAGCACAATGCCGGCATATGATTCGCTTGCAGCCAACAGATTTTTATCCTTGTCATATACCCTTGCCTGGATCTGGATAGATTTGACAGGGTCTTTGACAAGCATATCTGCGGCACCACGTATTACCAGCATGGGTCCTTCATTGGGATGGTAGAGCACCTCATAGGTCACTTTTTCTTCCGGAATATTAAAAAGAGGAATCCCCTTATCAGATAATTCCTGTTCAACACTCGGACCAAACAGTCTGTCTCTCAAAATCCATACTCCGGCACCTGCAAGAATAAAGATGAGAATTAAGCCAATCCAGAGCGCTCTGTTCGTATTTCGCATGTCCTTTGTAAGAAATTCCATTTCTGCATGGTCTTCATCCAGCCATTTGGGATTTATAAGAGCGCCTTTCCCATCCTTCCATGAGCCAGGAAGCTTTGACGATTTCTCTTTAACTGGCGTCGGGGTTTCTGTCTGTTCTTTCTGAAGCTCTTCATGCTTCGGCTTCGGCATCCCTACTATTTTCTCTAGTCCCGCGGGCTTTTGAAATTCAAAAGTATATGAGCATTTACTGCATTTCATCATTACTTGTGGTTTTGTTATCAGCTTATCATCCACCCTGAATTTCGCATGACAGACAGGACATTCTACTATCATATGTCTCCCCCTTCGCTGGATTCTACCACAAATATACCGGAAAGGTTTCTATATTTCTCACCATAGTCAAGCCCATACCCTACCACAAATCCCTTCTCAATGGAAAAACCAGAAAAGTCCGGGGTCGTATGAGCCTCCCGCCTGCAGGTCTTATCAATCAAGACGCATATCTTTACAGACCTGGCACCTTTTTTTACAAGATGCTCCTTGAATGCATTGAGTGTGTGGCCGGTATCCATGATATCATCGATAATAATTACATCCCTGCCTTTTATATCCAGCTCAATGTCTTTTAAGATCTGAACCTTGCCGGGGCTGTCAGAATCGCCATAGCTTGCCAGTCTTGCAAAATCTATCTGAA
>JAGVNP010000060.1 GCA_020053185.1 Deltaproteobacteria bacterium
ATAACATACGATGCTGCTGTTTTTGCAACACGTAGAGGCCGGATGATATAATAGAGAAAATAAAGATAATCAGGCAGAGGAGCTTCTTCCCAGTCCACAACCGAGGGAACAAAGGTTCTATTTATAAGATATTTAACCTTATCCGAGAAACAATCTTTTATATTAAAACGAAACTGGGCAGCCTCTATGTCTCCTGCTTGTTCGCTCTTTTCTTGGAAAAACTTCGCCATAACTTGCGCTTGAATCCTTGCCAGCATCTTGTCCTGCTTCAGTATACTTTCTATCTCCGGATGAAGCTCCACAGCCAGAAGACCACTGGCTAATGCAAGACCAAGAAGAAACATACGCTTGATGTGAAAGCTTTCTGCATTTTGTAAGAGACTGTGCCAATCCCAGTTTTTTTGGGATTCGATCAGCCTTGCTACGTCGCATATCATCCCGAGTTTTTCCCATAAATGATACGAGCCATGAACACAAAGATGGAGAAGTGTGTCTTCAGGGGTCATAGTTGATATAGCATGTCCTTCAATAAATCCGGTTTTTTGCCGTCCCAATATGCCTGAGACATCAAAAGCTGGGGCATGGTATTCAGTTGAAAATCTCCAGTGAACGTCAAAAGAAAGGTTTTTATCTTTATCCTCAAATGTATATTCTTGCACTTTGCTTAAGTGCGTTTGTTCCTGCAATTTTGACAATATGTGCGTTGGTCTATAACCATTTGAGATGAAGAGATCTTTTACTTTAAGAATATCTTCTTTGCGAACAAGCAGATCTATGTCGCTAAACTGTCTCAAAGAAATATCTCCGTAAGCAGTTGAGGATAGGATTGGCCCTTTAAACGGGATAGCATGAATACCATTGGCATTCAAAAGCCTCAGGATTTTCAAAAGCTCTGCGCTCATGCGGAGATTTCGCCGGGCATTTGCCTGGTAAAGAGCCTTGAGTTGAGCCATCTCTTCCTGGGGAACCAGACTCTCATCCATTGTCTTCAAACTGGTATAGAGAAGCGGCATCACACCATGGTTAAGGGCTGTCTGGCGAAGTAAGGGCCAATCAATACCCTGCCTCAATATATCCCGGACATGATCTGTATGCACATCTCTGGCCTGGCCTGTCCAGCAGGCCCAGAGAATTATTTGCCATTCTTTACTCAGGGTTGAAATAACTTCGTTCATTCTGCTTTTCATTCTCCATTTTTTGTTCTTCGTTCTTGGTTCTTTGTTGTAAAAAACAAAGAACTGATTAACGAAGAACTAAGAACATTTAATCTCGCAACCCGTAACCCACAACGAAGAACAAGGAACAATGAACTACGAACCAAGAACCAGGAACTAAGAACGAAGAACTCATTTCTTTATCCCCTCTGCCCTTGCATGGGCTACCTGGCAGAAATATTCGCACCATGCATCCATTTTGCCGCTCTCAAGATGTGCGTGTGCAGGGCACCAAAGACACAGGTTTACCAGAGCGCAAGGCCGGCACTTTTCTAAAAATTCCTGGTTTGTCGAGCACATCGCTCTCACGCGCGGGACAAGTTCATTCCACGCCTCAACCAGAGTGCCTTTCCGCAAGTCATAGACGCAATCAGGATGCCACAACGACGAGCACAATCTGAAAAGCCCATCATAGCTCACAGAAAAACTTCCCATGCCTGCACCACAGTGAAAAAGATGATTGCAGTGAAGATGCTCAAGTTCGGGCATGATCAGCTTGTCGCAGCCCTTTCTTAGTGCATCAGCGCGTTCTTCATCAGCCTGCTCAATAGCCACGATCTCTTGTGGCGACAGACGCTCTGCACGGATTTCTTCATTGCGTTTTGGGTCTCCATCAAAACGGAGATGAAGAAGCGGATCGAAACGGAAATAATCTTTTGTATGTTTCCGGCAGAACCTGGCAATTTCCGGAAGCTCATGTGCATTGGAGCGCAGAGCCATTGCTTTTAGCCTCACCTTGACCCCTAAACTCAAGAGAAGGTCTAGTCCCTTTTGAAATGCATCAAAAGAGCCTTGTTTGCGGGTAATTTTTTCATATGTCTCTTTTGTTGCACCGTAGACCGTAACCTCAAGATCTCGGGGCGGATATTTTTTAAAAACTTTAACATGTTCTTCATTTACCAAGCAGGCATTGGTAAAGACCGATACGAGCAGGCCTTTTTTCTTTAGCATGAGATAGATGTCAAAGAAGTCCTCACGCAGAAATGGCTCGCCACCAGTAATCAGGCACCACAATGCACCAAGTGATACAGCCTGATCTGCAATATTACTGATCTCGGCAAGCGACAGCTCTTTTTTTTGCGCTCCCTTGTCACCTGCAGGAAGATTGATATAGCAGTGCCTGCACTCGTTGTTGCACCGTGCAGTAATCTCCAGATCAAACGAAAGCGGCACCCTCTTTCCCTTCATACGATCCCAGAGAGGATAGTTAGGGAGCGAGTCATATGTTGTAAATGATTTATCCATAACAGATTCTCTTATAAAGATTTTTCTAAAATAATACAGCCCTCTGGTATTATCTGATCAATATCCCTATTTTTAGCAAGAAAAACATCCTTTTCTATAAAACCCTGCTCATGAAACCATCTGTGCAGTCTGGATGATTCTCTTGGTAGATTTAAATACAAGGTAGACACACCGGAATTTTTTAGTATCTCTTCTGCTTTACCAATAAGTTTTTCTTCCATCCCTGATTCCCGGTAGCGAAGTCGTACATGCACCCCATCCACCCACCAGCCATCAAAGGGGCATCCTGCCGGTCGTCTGGAAAAGGATATGCTTGCAGCTATGTGTCTCCTGATCTCGAAACAAATCCTCCACTGAAATGGCTTGTTGTCATCTGGGTTCAGGCTAATCTTGTCCACATCAGCCCCTGCTATTTTCCGGGAAAAAGGCGAAGCTGTACCAATGCGGAGTGGCAAATAAACCGTGAAACCCAATTTTTTAATAGCAGGGGCAAACACGCGATGGGCAATAAAACGATACAGCCTGGTTTGCTGAATAGAGGCTATGCATGGGATCAATTGCTGCCATGCTATTTGTTTTTTTTCAATCAGAAGCAGTGCAAAGGAGTGATACAGCTTTGCAAAAGAGCTGTAAGCAGCTCTTGCTGTGTCCAAATGCTTGCCATTTCTCTGTATACTGCGCACTATACCTAAAAGATTTTCCTCATATAAAGGACCGTCATTCCCATTCTTTGTCCGGTCTGGTCGTGTGATGATGCATGTAATCTCTTCTTTTTTTTCAACCACCCTGTGACCGAAAAGTTTTCCTGCCCTGCGAAACACAGCAATATCCCCGACCTTGATTTCTTGAATATTTTTAGGCTCTACATGGAGTATATCGCCTGGCCGCACAGTAGGGTACATGCAAGTTCCATCCGCCCTGAAGGTGATCTTCCCTGTTTCAGCCAGCAGCTTGCCCAATTCAAGCGATTGTATGACAGGGCTTTGAAGCGGTGTTAATTCCTCATTTAGCATTGCGCGTGTTTCATCGCGCACACATGGAACCATGCCAGGTTGATCAGTGCATACTACAAAACAACTCAAATTGTTTTCTCCACCAGAATACGGCGACTAACGAGTTCTTTTACCAGACCTAAGATATCCTGCTTAACTTCCTCATCTGATGCGTCATATTCAGTGGTCAGTTTTTTTATGATATCCTGAATGCTGTTTTTCCCATCCAGCAGATCCCAAATAGCTTGGCCGGTCTCATTGAGAGTGTAGAGTTCATCATCTGTATCTCCGATTCCAGAGATTAAGGGAACAATAACCAGTTCCCCCTCAATTTTTCTCGCTACTATATCTTCAGAGGGCACATATACCGAATCCAGCTGTATTTTCATTTTCAAACCTCCTTCTAGTATCAAGTATCTCAAATCTAGTATATCACAACAAAGAACTATGAACCAAGAACGC
>JAGVNP010000118.1 GCA_020053185.1 Deltaproteobacteria bacterium
CGGTGATTGATTATTTGCCATCACCAGACGAAGCAAAACCAATAACTGCACATAATCCAAAGACAGGAGATTTGGTTGAGCTCAAAAGCGATTCTGACGGGCCGCTGTGCGCGTATGTATTCAAGGTGTATACAGAAGAGGGCAGGCGGCTTGTCTATTTGAGAATCTATTCCGGAACATTGCATGTCTCGGACGAGGTGTATAATGCGACCAGGGACAAGACCGAAAAGATTGCACGGCTTTTCAGGATGCATGCAAATCAGAAGGAACGCATAGAAAAAGCAGTGCCCGGCGATATTGTAACAACCGTGGGGCTTAAATGTGCTATCACTGGAGATACGCTCACCAGAGCAGGATCTAACTTTGTTCTGGAACCCATAGAGGTCTCAAAGCCGGTGATCTCGGTTGCTATTGAGCCCAAGGGTGTGGATGCATCGCAAAAACTTGCTCCTTCTATAGAAAAGCTCATGATTGAGGACCCTACTATCAAGGCGCATGAAGATCCTGACACAGGTCAGATAATCTTAGCAGGCATGGGCGAGCTTCATCTTGAGATCTCAGTGGACAGGCTTAAAGATGCATTCGGACTGGATATCAATGTGGGCAGGCCGCAGGTGGTCTACTGCGTAACTGTCCTTTCCAAGGCTCATTCAAACATGACATTTAGCAAGAAGATCGGTGAAGAAGATCACTATGGAAAGATCAATCTTTATCTTGCGCCGAACAAAAGAGGACATGGAAACATGTTCGATATACAAGTGGAAATTCCGGAAGAAATTAAAAAATCTGTGCTCTCAGGCCTTGAGGAGGCGTGCCTTGCTGATCCCTCATACGGCTATGAGATAGTGGATGTGCATGTAAAAGTGGAAAGCATAGGATCTAATGATCTTACCACCCAGCTCGGGACAAAGGTTGCCTCCCAGATGGCCTTGCAGGAAGCATTTAAGAAGGCAAACCCTGTGATACTCGAGCCTATCATGGAGCTTGAGGTGTCTACTCCGGAGGAGTATATAGGGGATGTGGTGGGAGATTTAAGTGCCAGAAAGGCAAGTATCGAGGGGATCACGGCAAAAGGAAAGATCCACTCCATTCTGACACATGTGGCATTGTCAAAGACATTTGGATATTCTACAGATCTGCGGTCTCTGACAAAAGGCAGGGGTGGCTTTAATATGAAATTCTTAGGATTTGATAAGGTCTGATGATTATAGCAAACATTAAACGGTTCAGATGGGTGATTTACCTGATACTTATTACCCTTTTTATATGGGTGATATCGAGCATGTTTGCAAGCATTGCCGGGTATGTGCTCTATAAAATGCCCTCTCCTTTAGGGAAAACAGTCAATTTGTCAAACTCTCTCGGGCCTAAAGAGAGGGGAAGTTTGGACTATTCGATAATACAGGAGAGAAACATCTTTGACGTGAAGCAGAGCGTCTCTTCTTCATCTGGAAATGTAGGCAGTGATACGACACTGCCTGTTGCTGAAATGGGCGTTTCTCTGCGAGGCACCATTACCGGACCAAAATGGTTTGCAAGGGCGATCATCGAGGACATGGGGAAGCAAAGCTTATATAAGATAGGCGATGAAATACGCGGAGCAACAATAAAGGCCATTAGCAGAAACAAGGTTATACTTGAAGTGAACGGACAGGAACAGATGCTCGTGGTTGAGACAGCTCCTGTCGGAGAAGCAATAAAAGGCAGTAAAACTACTACAACTAAGACTAACATATCAGGGTCAGGCACAAGTGGCATAAAAGATTTCAATACACTCGTATCAAGTATGCAGCCATATTTGGGCAAAACAAAGATCAGCCCATATTCCAAAGGCGGAGAATCATATGGTCTCAGGGCTGGTTTTGTCGACAGGACATCTCTTGCATATGAGCTGGGGGCGCGATCTGGAGATATATTGAAGGGCGCAAACGGTATTTCTATAAAGACTCAAGCAGATGCAATGAAGGCATTTGAGTCTCTTAAAAAAGAGTCTTCAGTGACTGTAGAGATCGAAAGACAGGGCAAGACCATGAGTATAATTGTTCCTGTTCAGCAGATTGCAAAGACAAAAAAGTAAAATGCATGTGCATATGAAAAAAAAGGTGGTAAAATAATAGTTATATCAAAAATTTATTGTTCAAATTGCTAAGTGGTTAATACAAGGAGAACTGGGATGAAAAAACAATTTGTTAAGCCAATGCTTTTAGCCATGTTTTTGTTGACCTTCAGCATTAATTGCTGGGGGGAAACACTAGAAAATAGCAGCTCTGCCGGAATCCAGTCGGAAAAGAAACAGACAAGCTCCGGCTCTCAATACATTACAATGGATTTTGATGATGTTGATATCAAGGTGTTCATCAAGTTTATCGCGGATGTCACTGGAAAGAATTTTGTTATAGGTGATGACATAAAAGGAAAGGTTACTGTCATATCTCCGAAAAAAATGTCAATTGATGAAGCATACAGGGTATTTGAAAGCGTACTGGAGGTGAACGGATTTACAACGGTAGCTGCAGGCGGGGTAATGAAAATAGTAAAGATGGCTGATGCGCAGACCAAGAATCTGGAAACAAGGCTCACAACCCCTACTCAGTCTGAAGACAGAATGGTGACCCAGATTATCCCCTTAATTTACGCTGATGCGAATGATATGAAGACACTTCTTGCTCCATTTGTGTCGAAAAAGAGCGGCGATATCCTTGCATATCCTCAGACCAATATGCTTATTGTGACTGATACCCTATCCAACATAAAAAGGCTCATGAAGATTTTGGAATCCATAGATGTGCCGGGATCTATAGGAGAGGTTCAGATATTTTCTCTTAGTTATGCGTCGGCCACCAGCATTAGTGCAAAACTTACAGAAATACTTACAGAAAAAACAAAAAAAACAACAGGTTCAACCGCTGGTACAACTACGGACGGGATAAAGGTTATTCCTGATGAGCGAACGAATTCTCTGATCATTTTTGCTCCGACTCAGGAATTTGCAAGGATCGGAGAGCTTATCAAAAAGCTCGATATGCCGACACCTGAAGGCAAACAAAATGTGCATGTATATTATCTGAAATATGCGAGCGCAGAAGATCTTGCCAAAGTGCTAACCGAGATTCCCAAACAAGGGACTGAGGTGGAGGCTAAAACATCTGCCAAACAGGATCTGAAGATCACTGCTGACAAGGATACGAACTCTCTGGTGATCTACGCAGACCCTAATAATTATGCAATACTCTTAGACGCAATACAGCGGCTCGATATACCGAGAAAACAGGTATACGTAAAAGCCCTTATCATGGAAGTAAGCACCACCAAAGATTTCAAAGTAGGCGTTGAGTGGAGTGCTTTTGAGGACTTTGACTATGGTGATGGGAAAACCGGTGGTGTATTCGGAAAGACCGGGGCAGATTTCATAACAGATCCTTCGGGTCTGCCATCCGGACCACTTCTGGGGGTTATGGGAGAGGCTATTCCTGTCATAACCAGTACAGGGACAACATACTACCCCAATATGATCTCATTCATAAATGCAATGAAGCAGGATACAGATGTGAAGATCATTTCCACACCGCAGATCATTACTCTGGACAACAAGCAGGCAGAGATAAAAGTGGGGAAGAACATGCCTTATATTACAAAAGAGGCAGACAACACCAACGACGATAATGACGTCACAAGGGTGTATGATTATCGGGATGTGGGGACCACATTAAGGATTACTCCGCATATCAGTCTTGAGGGGAATATACGTATAGAAATGTTCCATGAAATTACTACCCTTGTCGAAGGAGAAGGCGAAGCAGAGTTTGCTCCTACTACCTTGAAACGGTCTGCAACTACCACGCTTATGGTAAAGAATAATAATACAATGGTAATAGGAGGCCTTATCGGCGAAGATCTTACATATACCGATTATAGGGTGCCTATCCTGGGCAATATACCTTATTTGGGTCGGCTTTTCAGGAGTACAACCAGAAAGGGCGATGATACGAATCTCTACATCTTCCTTACTCCTGCCATCATAGATACTGATGAGGCAGCAAACAAGCTTTATCAGGAAAAATACGGTGAGATAAAAACTTCCCTGGACGAGCAGGAACAGAAGCAAAAAGAAAAATAAGAGGTAGAGATGAAAATTGTTCCTCTAGAGGAGATTCTTCTTGCCTCCAAAATAGTGAATCAGGGCGAACTGGATAAGGCTATCTCCATTCAAAATGAAAAAGGCGGAGAGATCAGGGACATCCTTGTCCAGATTGGTGCAGCTACAGAGGCTGATATTGTCAAAGGAACTGCCCAGCAATGGGGTATGGATTTTATCCCTGCAATAGGGGAAATCGATATAGATCCTTCTCTCCTTGGAAAAATTTCAACTACTTTTTTGCGGCGGTATCGGCTTGTTCCAGTAAAGATGAGTCCGGATGAGATTGTTATAGCGATCAATGACCCTGTAGACCAAGGGCCGGCATTCGACATTGCAAAGAGCCTGAATGTGCGGAATGTAAAGAAAGTCCTTGCCCCCAAAAAAGAGATTCTTGCTGCAATAGCAAGGCTCAGTGAGATAAAGGACGAGAGCGCAAAGGATATTGTGGAGGATCTGGAGGAAGAAGAGGGCGAGATACTCAAGGATCTGGAAAGCATCACTGATATTACTGCCTCTGATGCAGATGCGCCGATCATACGCCTGGTAAACCGGGTTATGGTGCAGGCATTCAGAGAGCGGGCATCGGACATCCATGTGGAGCCTTATCAATCAGATGTAAAAATACGGTTTAGGGTAGATGGAATCTTGCATGATGCTCTCACCCTGCCAAAGCGTATACAGTCAGCAGTGATATCCAGAGTAAAAATAATGGCAAGCTTAAACATCGCAGAAAAAAGACTGCCCCAGGATGGCAGAATAGGTATAAAGCTTGGAGATCACGCCCTTGATTTAAGAATATCCACCGTGCCTACAGTATTTGGTGAGCGTGTAGTTATGAGGATTCTGGATAAAAGCTCGGTACTCATGGGCTTGGAAGACCTGGGTTTTTACCCTGATGATCTGTCTATTGTAGCTCGATTGATTAAGCAGGAGCATGGAATTATCCTGGTAACAGGCCCTACTGGATCGGGCAAGACAACCAGTCTATATGCAGGGCTTTCGCGTATAAATTCCCCGGACAAGAATATCCTTACCATAGAGGACCCTATCGAATATCAGATAAAAGGCATAGGCCAGATTCCGGTAAATGCAAAGGTCGGACTCACTTTTGCATCAGGTCTTCGCTCCATTGTCAGACAGGACCCGGATGTGATCCTTGTGGGAGAGATACGGGATCTGGAAACTGCAGAGATTGCTATCCAATCTGCACTCACCGGACATCTGGTTTTTTCCACCCTGCACACAAATGACGCTTCAAGCGCCATTACCAGGCTCATTGACATGGGCATAGAACCTTTCCTTGTGACCTCTTCTTTGAATGCTATCATTGCACAGAGACTTATACGCAAAATCTGTCCTAAATGCGCTGAAAAATATATACCGGAAGAAGAGTCGCTTGCGGAGATCGGGCTTTCCAGAGATGCGATTGGCGATGGCGGCACCTTGATCAAAGGTAAAGGATGCAGGGATTGCATGGGCACAGGATATAAAGGCAGAACAGGGATTTATGAGATCCTTCTCATGAAAGACACGATGCGCTCAACCATATTAAAAACATCGGATTCCAACACAATCAAGAAACAGGCAATAGAAGACGGCCTGCATACCCTCAGGCAGGACGGTGCAAGAAAAGTAAAAGCCAAGGTCACCACCATTGAAGAGGTTTTGAGGGTAACTCAAAAGTAATGGCAAAGCAGAAATTTATCTACCGATGCTCGAGCTGCGGGCTCACGCTAGATCAATGGATGGGCAAATGTCCTCAGTGCAGCGAGTGGAGCACCATCACAGAAGAAGAGCTTCTCGATAAGAAAAATCTCACGCCCAGCCGAATGAGAGAGAGCAAGCCTGTTGCCTTTGATGCCATAGAGATGGGTAGCCTCTGCAAAAGGAGCTGCGCAATTGGTGAACTCGACAGGGTTTTGGGTGGAGGCATTGTTGAGGGTTCTCTTGTGCTTCTGGGGGGAGATCCGGGCATAGGCAAGTCAACGATTCTGTTTCAGATGGCTCATAACCTCGCAGCACAGAACATGAAGGTTTTATATGTGAGCGGTGAAGAATCCGCTGTTTAGCTCAAGATGAGAGGTGAGCGTCTTGGTATAAGCGGTGGAAACCTCTATATTTATTCTGAAGTAATACTTGAAAAGATTCTTGATCAGGTTGAAGTTCTTTGCCCTGATCTTATTGTTATTGACTCCATACAATCGGTATTTTCCACAAAGATGGATGCACCTCCGGGAAGCGTGTCCCAGATACGATATTGCGCCGGTATGTGCATGGAGATCGCAAAAGGGAAGAACGTGCCTGTTTTTGTGATAGGCCATGTCACAAAAGACGGCTGGATCGCGGGCCCGAAGATGCTTGAGCATCTGGTGGACACCGTGCTCTATTTTGAGGGAGACTCATCCGGTGCTTTCAGGCTTCTGCGTACAGTAAAAAACCGTTTTGGTCCTACCGGCGAGATCGGAGTCTTTGAGATGAGAGAAGAGGGACTTACCGAGATCAAAGATCCATCAGGCATATTCATACATGGCTTAGGTGAGGGGCTACCTGGATCTGCGGCAATGGCAACTATTGAAGGTACCAGGGCTTTTGTGGTCGAGGTGCAGTCATTGGTTAACAAAACCACATTTCCTATGCCCAGGCGAGTATCCATCGGCATAGATCAATCCAGGATTTCCGTGCTTCTTGCTGTGATGGGCAGACGTGCTAGACTTTCTTTTTCCAATGCAGATGTGGTGGTGAATGTAGCAGGAGGCATCAAGGTAACTGAGCCTGCAGCAGATCTGGCGGTTGTGATGGCTATTGCATCTAGCTCTCTGGACCGGCCGCTTCCCAAAGGCATGGTTCTTGTGGGCGAGGTGGGGCTCAACGGCGAGATAAGGGCAGTGAATCGCATGGAAACGCGAATCAGCGAGGCAAGGAAGATGGGGTTTTCTTCGATAGCCATCCCTGAAGCAAACATGCATTCTTTAAGCAAGTCGCATACAAAAGGCCAGATGAAGCTGATTCCTATTGCCCATATGCAGGATGCCTTTAGACTGCTTGGTACAAAGAAATCAGAAATTTTTGATGACAAAGGCTAAGGATAGGGATAAAATAAATAGATAGTATTGACATAAGGATACCTACTATTTAATCTTATAGTCAGGAGGCACTATGGATACCTTTACTAAGATAGGAATAATAGAAACGGTTGTTGAGAAGACTGAGCTTACCCGCAGAGAGGCTACAGAAGCAATCGAGGTGGCAATAGAGATTATGAAGGAACAGCTTGAAAAGGGTGCCCCTGTGCTCATTTCCGGTTTTGGAAAATGGAAGGCAAGAGCTAAGGTTGCCAGGCGCGGCCGCAATCCTCAGACAGGGGATGAGATCACGATAACTCAAAGGCGTGTTATCACGTTTTCGCTTTCCAATATCCTGAGATCCAAGCTCGGCGCATAGGGGAGACAGCCTAAATAACCCCTTTTGTTTTCAGGTCATTGATCTCGGTTTCATTATAGTTGAGCCATTTGGTAAGTATATCTTTTGTGTGCTGACCGAGGTCAGGGCCAGGCATTCTGATGGATCCGGGAGTCTGTGAGAACTTATAAGGAATACCCGGAATATCTATGTCGCCGTATTTTTCGTGTCGGACAGTCTCAAACATATTTCTGGATTTGAGATTTTCATCTGCAATTACCTGCTCAACTGTGTACGCAATGCCGCAGGGGATTTTTTTTGCTTCGAGAATCTCAACGATCTCTTTTTCAGTGTGTGCTGAAGTCCATTTTTCAATACGTTCTACTGCCTCCTGATGGTTTTTGACCTGCGCAATGAGATTGGAGAATTTTGGATCTTCTGCCATTTCAGGATAGCCGATGATATTTGTAAGGTCTTTCCACTGCCGCTGGGTGAGCGCTACAATCGCTACTTTTCCATCACTTGATTTAAAGAAACCATAAAATGGCATGCGGTCGTCAGAATTAAGAACATCCCGCGTCTTTCTGCCGAGTGCTTTTTCGATATCTCCCATTACCGGCTGTAGGCCCTTATCCATCATTGCCCTGTAATTGTTAAAATAGAGCACATCCTGCATGGAGATATCAATAAACTGGCCTTCGCCAGTCTTCATTTTGTGGATAATGGCAAGAAGAGAGGCGATTGCAGCATATGAGCCTGTGGTGAGATCTGCCCAATGGTTTGTGGGCGGTTTTACGTCATCAGTGTCATACCAGAATTGTCCTGAGGTGGCCTGCGCAATTATGTCAAATGCAGCCCGCTCAGGATTGATGCCTGATGCTCCAAATCCTGATATGGAAATACAGATAATATCATTTTTTATTTTTTTCAGATCTTCATAGCCAAGGCCGGCACGCTCGAGTGTTCCGGGGATAAGGTTATGGACGAATATATCAGCTGATTTTACCAGTTTGCGCATGACTTCAAGGCCTTCCGGTTTTCGCCAATCAAGGGTGATGCCATACTTGTTTCTGTTAAGCACGGAATAGTTTCTCTCTGCTCCTGGCATGAGAGAAAGTATCAAGCGCATTGTTTCTCCATAAGGCGGCTCGATCTTGACAACTTCTGCGCCCATGTCTGCAAGTATCTGGGTACATCTTGAGCCAGAGATAAACTGGGTAACATCGAGAACTCGTATACCATCTAATATCTGCATGGAATCTCCTTGTGCAGGCTTGATGCGTGAGTCGTAAAGAGTAAGGCGTAAAGTGTTACACCTTACGCCTTACGTTTTCTACAACTAAACACTTACAACAAACCGCTGACTTTTAGACGTTGATCTTGCCTTCCCGCATGGTCTTTGTGGGCTTGAAAACACCGAGATTGAATTTTTCAGCAAGTTCTTCGCACTTCTTTACCAGGGTTTCATACCCGATGCTTTTTGCAACGGTAAATGGTCCGATGCCGCCGCCGCCGTTTGCTATTGCAATGTCGATGTCTTTTGGATCGTCAACAACGCCCTCTTCAAGGAGTTTCGTTGCCTCATTGACCTGAAGCGCGATCATATGGGTTGCGTCAAACTCTGTTGTCGGGCTTGAGATGTTAATGGTTGGCCGCCCTGCTGACCAGTCAAAGAGCCCTTTTCCAGTCTTCTTCCCCAAAGTCCCTGCATCTACAAGATTCCTAAGTGCCTTTGTGGGTGTATAATCAGGGGATAGGGTTTTAGAAAAGTAAGTCTGTGTATGGAGTATGATATCAAGCCCTACGTAATCAAGCAGCTCGAAAGGCGTCATTGGCATAAATGCTTTGAAAGCTGCATCAAAATCATCAGGTTTTGGAGTGCCTTTATCAAGAATCTGCTGGAGCAATAGACTTGTTGGAGCATTCACCCTGTTGTAGATAAAGCCAGGGGAATCTTTCTTTACAATAACAGGTATCTTGTTCATCTTTTTTGCCACATCATAGGTAACCTGGATGGATTCATCGCTTGATTTTCCACCTTTGATGACCTCAACCAGTTTTAGGAGTACTGCCGGGTTGAAGAAGTGCATACCAACCACTTTTTCCGGTCTGGTTGTGGCAGAAGCAATCTCAGTGATACTCATGGTTGAGGTGTTGCTTGCAAGGATTGCATGCTTGGGTGAGAGTTTGTCAATATCAGCAAAGATCTTTCTCTTAAGATCAATGTCTTCAGGTGCAGCCTCGATAATGAGATCAGCATCTTTTACCGCAGATGCAAGATCAACAATGGGATCGAGCCGCGCCAGACAATCTTTTACCTGATCTTCTGTCAATTTGCCCTTGCTTGCCAGCTTTGCCAGGCTGTCCTTTATGGATGAAACACCCTTATCCACAAATTTTTGATCAATGTCCCTCATGGCAACCTTGAATCCTGCCATGAGCCCAACCTGCGCTATACCGTTTCCCATAGCGCCTGCGCCAAGTACTGCTATTTTCTTTACATCTTCCAATTTCATGTAAAAGCCTCCTTAATTATTTTTATTTGTAGTTTTTACTCTCCGGTAAAAACAGGTTCGCGTTTTTCGATGAATGCTCCAAAACCTTCTGCAGCATCTTTTGATCTTGTTACAGTTCTGGTTCCTTCCAGCTCAAC
>JAGVNP010000340.1 GCA_020053185.1 Deltaproteobacteria bacterium
CAGGAACTGTAGTAATTTAGTTCGAAAGAGTGACGAGTGACGAGTAACGAGTAAATAGTGAATAGTAAAAAGTGAATAGATGAATTATAAAATCATACGGGCAGATGTTAATGATGCTGAAAAAATCCTGAAACTGCAGAAACTGGCGTATCAGATCGAAGCTGATCGCTATAATAATTACGATATTCCCCCGCTGAAACAAACGATTAGTGCAATAAAAGAACAGTTTAAGAACCACATCTTCTTGAAAGCTGTCTCTGAAGATAAACTTATCGGTAGTGTACGTGCCCATGAAAAAGACGGGACATGCTATGTGGGCAAACTGGCTGTGCATCCTTATATGCAGAATCAGGGGATCGCTACAGCACTTATGAAAGCAATCGAGACATATTATAAACCAAAACGCTTTGAACTTTTTGTAGGATCAAAAAGCGATAACAACATACACCTCTACCAGAAGCTGGGATATACTACCTATAAAATCGACACGTATGAAAGCAGTGATATAGAAATCCTGTATATGGAAAAGGTTTGCAAGGTTTAGGGTATAAGGTCCAAGGCGTAAGGTTTTGAACTATTTACTGTTTACTTTTCACTATTTACTTTTTACTCTTATCTTTCAGCTTTTTATCCAGATCTAAAAAGGGATTGTAGGTGGTTGATGCTTTTGCTTTAGGGGTTGATGCATCCTGATATTCAACTTCATCTTCATGCTCATTGTCATGGCAGTAGATGCATAAAAGCTCCCAGTTGCTGCCGTCAGGCGGGTTGTTCTCGTGGTTCAGATCTTTGTGATGCACTGTGAGTTCGCGCACTTTTTTCCCGGTAAATTCACGGCCGCAGCGCGTACAGATCCATGGAAACATCTTTAGCGCTTTTTCACGATAGTCCTTGTCCCGCAAACGCTTATCCCGCAAAGCCCTGGCAACCTGGTCTTGATTTTTATTATCCTTCAATAACATTACCTCCAATCACTTGCTTACTTTTATAATAAACCATTTTTACAAGAAGAAAAGACCTTACTTTGTGTTGGGGGTCAGTGCGTAAAAGGAAATCTGGCTTCCCACACAAAAAGATTATATAAGTATGTCTCATATAAGCGAGGAGGAGATATATGGAACTCAAAGAAGCAATCCTGGCGCGAAAGAGCATTAGAGACTTTAGACCTGATCCGGTTCCCAAAGGAGTGATTAGGAAAGTTCTGGAACTTGGTGTAAAGGCCCCTTCGGCCATGAATACCCAGCCATGGGAATTCGCGGTGATCACAGGAGATACCCTTGCGCAAATCAAACAGGCCAATATTGAGAAGCTTCGTTCTGGAACCATGCCCAATGTAGAGCATTCTGTTGTGAGCTGGATGCCTGATAGTGTTTACCGCAGGCGTCAGGTAGATCTTGCGAAACAGATCTTTCAGCTTATGGATATCCCTCGTGAGGACAAGGTAAAAAGGGCACAATGGCTGGAGAGGGGCTTTCGCTACTTTGATGCACCTGCTGCAATTATTATTCTCGTGGATAAATCACTCAATGAGTCTGGGCCGGCAATGGATCTTGGTGTAGTTGCGCAGACCATCTGTCTGGCTGCATTGAACTATGGACTTGGAACCTGCATTGAGGATCAGGGCATTCTGTATCCGGAGGTATTGAGAAAATACACAGATATTCCTGAATCCAAACGCATAATGATCGCCATTGCCATAGGCTATCCAAACTGGGATTTCCCGGCAAACAAATTGGAAAGTACGCGAGAGGATGTAGCTGCCATCACAAGCTGGTATGGGTTTGAATAACATAGAGGTCCAGGCAAAAAACCTTAGCACAGGCTAAAATCCTGAAAGTCTTTCCCTCAGAAACAAAATTTGCTACTATAAGCTGAACGTACGGCTTTGTTATTTGATGAAAAAGGAGAAAAAATGAGGTGTTTTAGATTCCAATTATTAACCTTCGTATTTTTCTTTAGTCTTATCTTCCTCTCAAATGCTCTTTTTGCTCAAGACTCGGAAACGAAAACAATAAAACGCTGGGTAGATCCCAGTGTCATGGAGGGTCGTCTTGCATCCGAGCTTCTCGGCTTACCAATTTCAAACTTACGGCTCTATGCATACAAAAACAACACTTTCCAACCCATCCCGTTTCAGATCGATGAAATGACAGGCGAGAACGGAGATTGGATCATGACTGGCGGGCCCGTCATAAGCTCTGACCTGAGCAATGGAAAGTTCGACAAATGGGACAAGCTCATCTTTATGACAGAGGATATTGGCGACAAAGCCTCAAAAGATGCATGGACAAAAGGCTACACAAAAGGCTGCGAGATCGAGGTCATTGATCCAATCACAAAAGAAAAAGGATGGTGCTATTTGCTTTTCTTTGCATCAAAAACACCTGCACGGTCAAACGTGCCTCCGTATGTAACCTATGACTACGACAACGAGGTCTTTGCATCAGACTGCACAGTAGCAAAATATATTGTGACAGAAGAAGGTCTGCACACAGCCTTTTATAAAGAACAGTGGGTCACAAAAAAGGCAGGCGGTAATGGAATAAATTTTGCCGACAGGTTGAAAGTGCGTACAACCATCAAGATCCTCAGTACAATCACTATCCACATGAACGAAGAGCAGTTGAAGTCGAATGTCATTGCCTATCACATCGGACCTGTGCGTCTGATCAGGCGAATAGAACAGTATGCAAAGATCCTTAATATACCGGCAATGCGGGTGGTTGCAGATGTGATATTCTACAAATACGGCACCACTGCTCCTGTCCAGTTCGATGTGCCTGTGAATAGATTGCGCAAGATAGGGGTCTCTCTTGTGGTGAGGTTTGGCACAGACTACAGTCCTGATGTGATCGGCTCAAGAAGCGCAAGTTCAACCAACCCAAAAGGGTTTATTGTTGACGGAAACATGGACGATG
>JAGVNP010000198.1 GCA_020053185.1 Deltaproteobacteria bacterium
ATCCCGGTCAAGCACATCCGCAAATATCTGGCACCATGTGTCGGATTTTGCGCCACCGCCAACGATATTTAGCGGGCTGAGCTTTCTGCCAACAAATTTCTCAACATATTTCAGGCTCCATCTGGTGTTATAGGCAACACCTTCCATGAATGCCCTGACTACATCGTTTTGCGTGGTGGTTTTCGAGATATTGTACAGACCTGCCCTGAGCAAATGGTCATCCACCGGCGTTCTCTCGCCATTCAGCCACGGGGTAAAAATCAGTTTATTGCTTCCTGCTGGAACATCTTTTACGATCTCATTAATCGCATCATATGGATTATCAGGCGGCCCGTATTTTGTAAGCGGATTTTTGAAGAACAGGAGATTGTCCAGCAAGAAATTAAGGCAGCCGCCTGCAATGTCCTGCTCATTTACTGACTGATATTTTCCAGGGATCGCTGTGGGGAACGATGCAATTGAATGGAACATGTCGGTTTTCTTGAATGGAACAACTGCCTGCACCCAGGATGAAGTTCCGATATAGATATGACCTTCGAAATCACGTACTGCTCCAGAGCCGATGCACGCAGCCTGATGATCCGGAGCACCCATGACCACCTTCACATCAGGTTTAAGCCCAATCTCATCAGCAACAGATTTTGACAGAGTGCCAAGCACATCAGTTGCAGCTTTGAGCGGAGGAAATTTTGCACGATCAACATCAAGAAGCCGGATCAGTTCTTCGTCATAGTGTATGTTGTTGATGTCCTGGATATTGGTAATCCAGAACAAATGCATTGAATCAAATGCTGCTGCGAATTTTCCGGTAAGTCGTAAGTTGATATAGTCCTTGCTGGGTAAAAACATGTATGTCTTTTCATAGATTTCCGGAAATTCATATTTGGTGAGCAGGACATGGGCAATATCATCCTTGCCGGAAAGCGTGGGGCCTCCTCCAGTCTTTGGAATCCACTTAAGGAGCTTGAAGATATTGTACCCCTCTATGCTTGGAAATCCTCCTGCAATCTGTTTTACATATGGCGCACCCCTGGAATCCATCCACGTGAGAGAATTCATGAGATGATTTCCGTCTTTGTCAACAGCAACCGTGGAAGAAAATGTGCTCGATACGCACACTGCTATGATATCATCAACAGGCACCTTTCCTTTTTGTACCAGGCGCTTTGATGTGGCTAAAATGGCCTGCCACCAATCTTCAGGGTCTTGTTCTGCTCCACCCTTGGGAAGAAAATAGATAGGGGTCTTTTCATATTCAAAATCTATGACCTCACCATGGGTAGATATTATAGAGGTCTTTGCGCCGGAAGTGCCATGATCAATTGCCAGGATATATTTCTTTGTCATGATCCCACCCCATGATCAAGTTGGGGTATGCGTCAGCGCATACCCCTGAAAATTTATTAGATATCTAGCTTGGTGATATTTCCTGCTTCGTCAACGCTTTCTACGATCACGCCGCTAAAGGAATCGTCATCTTTTTTCTTATCAAGGCTCATGACTTTCGAGATCAGGCTGATAAAATCATTCGGATTGACGCATCCTTCTGGAGGAAATACGCCCGGTCCCTTTACCTTGCCTTGCGCCATTAGAATAACACCCATTGCTGCTGGTATGCCGGTTCCCTCACCCAAAGCCTGGCTTCGTGATGCCATATGGAACCTGTATTCCTGATATTTGCCTGCCTTTTTGCCTTTTGCCACCACAGAACAGCAGCCGCGCTGAGAGCCGAACTTGAGCTCTTTTAAAATTCTATCTCTTTCCCTGATAATGTATGCAACTGCAAAATCATAAGGGATTACGTCCTGTCCATTTACATTAACAGGCTCTCTGCTGGAAAATCCCAGATGGCACAGATCCCGGGTCATGTTGTAGTATTCCGCGGGAAGTACAGATCCTTTATTGGTCACCTGTTTTGTCTTTATGTATTTAGGAATAGTTACCTGCTCAGGGTGCGGGTATGGATAAAGCAGAGTTTTTCCGATAAGAGGAAATTCGAATTCCTGGCGCAGAGCAATGCCGTCAGGCTCAAAATATTTCACATATTTGAGCTTGCCATCCAAAAACATGGGAACATCAATAGTCATGCAGTGGAATCTGTGGCCGATCACGCCAGGGCCTTCGATAGGCTCTCCTCCGTGCGTATGGAAGATGTCGATTGAATCTGTCTCATCAAGCAATGTCTCTGCAGCGAGCTTTGCCAGAAGATTGGTCGCGCCTGGTGAGCTGCCCATGCCGATCAGACAGGTTACTCCAGCTGCCTTTGCATCTTTATCCATATCAAGCTGTGTAGATGTCACATCAACATCATCGCTGATATCCACAAAATTTATCTTGGACTCGATCACTGCTTTTTGAACGATTGCGCCGGTCTTATAAAATGGGCCAACACAGTTGAGCACCACATCAAAGCCTTTGATCGCATCCTTTATGCTCTTAGGATCTTCGGCATTTACCTTTACCGCAGTTACTTTTGGACCAAGCTGGCTTGCAAGTGTCTTTGCCTTTTCAATATTGAAATCACCTATTCTTACCTCGGAAAAAAGATCCTGTGCTGCAAGGGCCTTTACCGAAATACTGCCAACAGCACCGCATCCACCTAATACAACTACCTTCATTTTTTACCCCCTTGTTTGACTAATTTTTAAATTTAACATTGTTCAATTTAACATCTTTGTCAAGACTATTTTTGTGCTTTCCTCATTACATCACCCTGCTCCCCGGTAAATAATTCAAGGGCCTGATCAATGATCTTCTCAAACATTTTTTTGGGATCTGGCGCAACATACTCGATAACTTTACTGTGATACAGAGAGATCATGCCGTGAAGAAGACTCCACACCTGGACTATATTCATGAGCGCCTGATCTTTTGAAACCTTTTTTTTCATAAGATCCATCACAGCTTTTACTCCAAGGGTCACGACATTCATGGATATCTCATATTCGATTTTCGATAGCCGCTCGAACGGAGTACCAACATAATCTTTATACTTGGGCGTTGGCCGAGTGAACATGATATCGTAGTAATTGCTGTTTTCGAGCCCAAAGATATAGTAGATCATGAGCAGGCTGCGCGCCCGTTTTTTCGGATCATTACTCGAAGTGTATGCCTTTTCCAGCCTGTCAAAAAGCATCTCAAACCCCTGAATTACCAAAGTGATATAGATTTCTTCTTTGCCGGAAAAATAATTGTATATATTAGGCGCGGTCATATGGATACGTGATGCCAGACCCCGCATAGTCAAAGCATCATACCCTTCATTCGCAATGATATTAAGGGCAGCTTCCATGATCTTTGATTTGACCTGGGCTAATTCTTTTTCATTGCGGGCAATTTTCATAAAATTATTCCATTCATCTTAAGCCCTGAAACTGAGCACAGGCCATCCTTTCTGCCTGGCGACTTTGAGCAGCGGCACTGTAGGCTCAACCACAGAAGGATTGCCGACAAGTTCCAGAAGCGGGATATCTGACTGGTGATTGCCGTACGCATAGGACGCGCTAAGATCAATCCCAATTGTTTCAGCCAGATGCTCGGCAAAAATTCTTTTATTCCTATCCACACAAATCGGACCCTTTGTAGTGCCGGTAAGCAAACCGTCTGGTCCCACTTCAAGATCAGTACACAAGAGATGATCGAATCCAAGATCATGGACTGCTGGCGCAAGTATATAGCGAATACCTGCAGAAACTATTACCAGAACATGTCCCTGCGCCTTGTGTTCATGAACCTTTGCAAGGATGTTTGGCGCAAGATGTGATTTCAAAACATTGTGGTAAAAGTCCGTTGCGCCTATCTCGAAATCTTCAAGCTTTTTACCTTTGTAGAATTTGACCAGAAGCGCTGCCATCTGTTCGTCAGAGTACAGGTTGCGTTTATACAGTTCATGAAAAATTAAAACTTTTATAATAAAACCCAATGATATCAGCTTCAGATCCCAGAGAAATTTTATGCCAAGCCTAGAGCTCTCAACATCAAGGAGCGTCTTGTCAAAATCAAAAAATGCACCGATGCGTTTTTCTTTCATGTCATTCTCCTCACATCCCTATAGGCTAAAGAGGAATGAGCGTGCTGTCAAGTACTCAGTTCTTTTTTGCTGATCTATGGAACCTTGACAACCAACATTACGAACCTTAAAGTAAGTTCTATAAAGCTTAACCACTCTTTAAAAAGGAGACATTGGTATGTTTGCTGGAACAACTGATA
>JAGVNP010000176.1 GCA_020053185.1 Deltaproteobacteria bacterium
CAGCGGTCTTGAGACCGGAAAAACTGAAATCATACGAGCCATCAGCAATCATTGGCCTTGGCAGATCAATGCCTGTGTAATCAACGCCTTTGGAAATCCTTTCAATCACCACCCCACCAGGATAACCGAGGCCAAGCAATTTTGCGACCTTGTCAAATGCTTCGCCTGCTGCATCATCCTTTGTCTGGCCGATCTGCACAATCTCGCCTGGCTTGGCAATTTTATAAAGCGAGGTGTGTCCTCCGGAAACTACCAAGCCTATGTAAGGATAACTTACTTCATGTTCAATTGTTGCAGCGCTCAAATGGCCTTCAAGATGGCTCACTCCGCACAGAGGAATATCGAGGCCATAGGAAAAAGCTTTTGCATATGAAAGGCCAACAAGCAGTGCTCCAACCAGGCCTGGACCCTGGGTAACTGCAATGCCTCCAAGGTCTTTTACGCTAATGCCTGCATCTTTAAGCGCCTGACTTACAACCGCATCAATCAGCTCTATATGCCTGCGTGATGCAATCTCCGGCACCACGCCGCCGAATGCAGCATGGTCTTCAATCTGAGACGCAACAACATTTGAAAAAACTTTTCCTTTATCATCAACTATTGCTGCTGCAGTCTCATCACAGGATGTTTCAATGGCAAGTATGTACATCTTTTCCTTTGCAATCAGTAAATAGTGACAAGTAAATAGTAACGAGTTTTTCTTGTTACTCGTTACTCGTCACTCGTTACGTTTTTCACCCTTTGCCTTTTTCTTCGATGAAATCATCTTTAGTGAATATACTAATAACTTTATATCCCAAGGCTTCAATGGCTTGTTTTCCGCCGTCCATCCTGTCGAGCACGGCAACCACCATGTCTATCTCAAGCCCCTGCTCTTTTATCCTATCAATGGCTTTAAGCGCGCTTGCACCTGTGGTGATCACATCTTCAACCACTATAGCCCTCTGGCCTTTTGTAACAGGACCTTCTATCCAGTTTCCTGTACCGTGCGTTTTCTGTTCTTTGCGCACAATAAATGCAGAAAGATTCTTCCCTGCCTGGAGCGCAGTTATGGCAGTAGTCAGAGCAATAGGATCTGCGCCAAAGGTCATACCGCCTATGGCATCGGCCTTTCTATTTTTTATCATATCAAAGACAAGCGAGCCTATCAAAAGCGCGCCCTTTGGATTCAATGTGACTTTTCTCAAGTCCACATAGAAATCAGATGTCTTTCCAGATGAAAGCACAAATGTACCAAACTTGACCCCGTCTTTTTTTATCAGTTCCTTTAGTTCATCATATTTATCCATGAAACACCCTCTTCATTATAGTATCTACATTCTTGAGGTGATATGAGAGATCAAACAGTCCCTCTATTTCTTTTTGTCCCAAAGTCTTTGCAATATCTTTGTCCGCTTTCAGCAAATCTTTGAAGGACTCTTTCTTTCCTTCAAGTGCTTTAAGTGCATTCCTCTGCACCCATGCATATGCAGTATCCCGGCTAATGCCTGCATCAACCAGTGCAAGCAGCACCCGCTGCGAATTCCACAATCCCTTTGTGATATCGATGTTCTTCTTCATGTTCTCAGGCAACACCACAAGGCCGTCAAGGATGCCTTTAAATCTGCCAAGTGCAAAATCGAGTAATGATGTAGCATCAGGACAGATCATGCGCTCCACGCTTGAATGGCTTATATCCCGCTCATGCCACAATGCTACGTTCTCCATTGCAGCAATGGCATAGCCCCGCAACAGTCTTGAGATGCCGGTGATATTTTCAGAAAGGATCGGATTCTTTTTATGAGGCATGGCTGAAGAGCCTTTCTGGCCTTTGCCAAACGGCTCCATGACCTCAAGCACTTCAGTACGCTGGAGATGTCTGATCTCGGTTGCAAATTTTTCTATGCTTGAGCCAATGATCGCAAGTGTAGCAAAAAACTGCGCATAACGGTCTCTCTGTATGATCTGGGTACTGACAGGAGCAGGTTTTAAGCCCAACAGCTTGCATGCATATTTTTCCACCTGCGGCGCTATATTGGCAAATGTGCCTACTGCACCGGAGATCTTACCATACGAGATCACATCCCTGGCTTCCTTCATTCTGTGCAGATTTCTCTCCATCTCTGAATACCAGATGGCAAGCTTCAGGCCGAATGTTGTTGGCTCTGCGTGTATGCCGTGAGATCTGCCCATGCACGGAGTATTTTTGTGCTGCAAGGCGAGTTTTTTGATAGATGCCATAAGATTCGTGATATCTGCAATTAAGATATCGCCTGCATCCTTTAAAAGAAGGGCCATTGCAGTATCAAGAACGTCAGATGAAGTGAGCCCCATGTGTATAAAGCGCGCATCCGCGCCCACATATTCTGCCACGCATGACACAAAGGCGATCACATCATGGCGCGTAACTGCTTCGATCTCTTCTATGCGCTTTATATCAAAGTCTGCCTTGTCTTTTATATTCTTCAAACTTTTCTGCGGGATCTTGCCGAGTTTTGCCCATGCCTCACAGGCTGCAATCTCCACATCAAGCCATTTCTGATATCTGTTCTGATCTGACCACAATGCGCTCATCAGCGGTCTTGTATATCTTGTAATCAATGTCTCTACCCCCCTTTCCGTTAAACCTTAACCCTATAATCCGAGACCTTTGTGTAATTGTTTTTTGTCAACTACCCCCTCACCTTTATCCTCTCCCCTTAGGGGAGAGGGAGGGGTGAGGGGGTATTGTGCAAATGTTTCCAAGTATTTCACTATCTAACCTTCGAGCCGATCTTTGGCTCCTGATCAAATCCTATCAGGGTAAGTCTTCCATCTGCGGTATCTGTGGCCAGAAGCATTCCTTCGCTTACCATACCTTTTAATTTAGCAGGTTTTAAGTTTGTCACAACTGCCACATATTTGTTTGCCAGATCCTCTGGATTATATGCCTTTGCTATGCCTGCTACGATCTGAATCTCTTTTCCCACATCCACTTTAAGCAGCAGCAATTTATCCGCACCTTCTATGCGGGAAGCTGAAAGAATCTTGCCCACCTTTATTTCCACTTTTGCAAATTCACTGATATCAATAAGGTTGTCTTCCATGACTTTTCCTTTATCTTCTTTCTCTTTTTCCTTTTCCACACGCGGGAACAATGCCTTTGGCGTCATGATCTTGGTGCCTGGTTTTAAAAGACCGAAGGTTTTCAGATCATTCAAAACCACAGATCCTTTACAGCCAAGTGCATCAAGGATTTTTTCTGCTGTGGCTGGCATTACAGGAGATAACATGGCTGCAACAATGCGCAGACCCTCCATGAGAGTATACATAACTGTTGCAAGTCTCTTTTGATCTGTCTTTGCCAGTTGCCATGGGCTAGAAGAATCAATGTATTTATTCAACCCGGAAATCAATGACCATATCGCAATCATGGCATTGTGAAGCTCCATGGACGTCATTTTGGATAGATATATCTCTGCACTGTTTAGAGCCAACTGTTTTATACCTTCATCTGCTGCATCAGTTTGCCCCGGATCAGGCAGCACACCCTCAAAATACTTTGCCATCATACTGGTGCTTCGGCTCACCAGGTTTCCAATGTCGTTTGCAAGGTCTGCGTTAAACCGATCGACAAGTGCTTGTTCGGAAAAATTCGAATCAAGGCCAAAAACCATATCCCGCACAAGAAAATATCTGAATGCATCGAGCCCGTATTTATCCTTAAGACTTAGGGGGTCGACTACATTACCCAAGGACTTTGACATCTTTGTAGAATCCACATTCCAGTACCCATGCACATTCAAGTGTCTGCAAGGTTCCAGTCCCATTGATTTGAGCATTGTCGGCCAGTAGATCGCATGCGGCTTTAAGATGTCCTTTGCGATTAAGTGCTCGCATGTTGCCCAGAGATTTTTAAAATCTTTTCCTTCCGGGAAATCAATCCCGGTAAGATAGTTTATTAATGCATCAAACCATACATAGCAGACATAATTTTTATCGAATGGAAGCTCTATGCCCCAAGAGAGACGCTTCTTTGGTCTTGATATGCACAGATCATCGAGCGGCTCTTTGAGCATGCCCAACACCTCATTCTTATACCGCTCAGGACGAATGAAGTCCGGATTTTTCTTAATGTAGTCTATGAGCCACGGCCTGTACTTCTCCATCTTGAAGAAATAATTTTCCTCATTCACTATGACCGGCTCTTTCTGATGGATCGGACACTTGCCGTCTTCCAACTCTGCCTGTGCATAAAACCGCTCACACCCTACGCAGTACTGGCCGCTATACGATCCAAAGTATATATCAGATCGGAAGAGC
>JAGVNP010000173.1 GCA_020053185.1 Deltaproteobacteria bacterium
CATTTCCTCCTTAAAAAAATTTGCTCCTGATTTATTAAGCCAAGGTTAAACATAATCATTTTTGGTTCTTAGCCAGATAAACGCACAATAGAATGCTGGCATAAACAATTGTTACTATAAATAATGGAAATACATAATACAACTCAAAGCTAAGTTATACAACTATGAATTGGAGAGAGGTAAAAATTTTATAGCACCCGACATATAAGACCTTTGAGATAGCTAGCTTCAGGAAAATTCAGAGCAACCGGGTGATCAGATGCCTGGGACATTCTCAGAACGATCTGCGCATCGCGTTTGGCATCGAGCGCTGCATCTGCAACGATCTTCTGAAAGAGATCTGTTTCTAAAAGTCCTGAGCAGGAAAAGGTAAAAAGCAGACCTCCTGGTTTTAAAAGTGTGAATGCCAGGAGGTTAAGATCTTTGTACCCGCGGCTGGCGCGCTCAATCTGGCCTTTTGATGCAACAAATTTCGGCGGATCAAGGACAATAATATCGAACTTTATGGATTTGTCGCGACAACCACGCAGAAGTGTAAACACATCACCTTCAATAAGTTGCGATCTTGAAGGATCAAGATTGTTAAGCTCGAGATTTTTCTCTGCAATGCCAAGAGCAGAAGCAGATGAATCAATATTGATGACTTTTTCTGCACCAGATTTCAGGGCAACTATACCAAATCCACCTGTATAGGAAAAACAATTGAGAACCTCTTTGCCCTGCGCATATTTGGCGAGGATCGCGCGGTTATCCCTCTGGTCAAGGTAAAATCCTGTCTTATGCCCGTTTTTTACATCAACATAAAACCTGCACATGCCTTCCTGAATCTCGACGAGATCTGGAGGCTCTTTGCCGGTAAGCACGCCTTTTACTTGCGGCAGACCTTCCTTTTTCCGCACATCCGCATCAGATCGCTCATATATGCCTTGAGGGGAAATCAGCTCTTCAAGTATAGATACAATATCCTGTTTCCAGTGTTCGGCACCTGTTGCCAGGAACTGACAAACCAAAAATTTCTCGTACCTGTCCACGATAAGACCCGGGATGCCATCAGATTCTGCATTCACCAGCCGAAATCCGGTTACCTCTTTTTTCTGAAAAAGAACCTTGCGGAGCTTGATGGCTTGGTCAAGCCGGCTTCTAAAAAAATCTCTGGAGATCTCTTCTTCTGAATCAAACGACCACATACGCACCATGATCTGTGAATGGGGAGAATATGCGCCGCAACCCAAACGTTTTTTATCATGAGAAAGGATTTGAACAGTTTCTCCTGGCTTGGGAGTTTCCTCTATTTTATCGATTGCACCTGAGAATATCCACGGATGGTGCCGTAAAAGGGGTTTTTCTCTGCCAGGTTTTAGGATTATGGATGCCATGGCCATCCTTTTAGAGAAAAAATTCTAATGTGTCCAGGTGTTCATCAATTTTTTCTCCTGTTAAAATTGCAATTGATCCTTATTCAAATTACTGCTAAGTTTGTATTAATTGTTGTGTAATGATGTGAGCTTTATAGGATCGGAGTGAAAAAATATCTATGCATGAATGGATAAGCTTCCACGAAACGTTTCTCTGGTGTATCGGCTCCCTCTCGGTGCTTACCATTTTCGTAACTATCATTGCAATCCCGGTCATGGCGGTGCGCATACCGGAAGATTATTTCATGCATCATCATCGTCATCGCAGAGGCTGGCACCCACAGCACCCGGTTTTACGATTTCTCTACTTACTTTTCAAAAATTTTTCCGGTGTCATATTTATTCTGGCAGGTTTGGGCATGCTGGTCTTCCCTGGACAGGGACTGATAACAATGGTTATAGGCCTTATGCTGCTCGACTTCCCTGGAAAATATGCCATAGAGAGATGGGTTATTGAGCTTCCTGTTATTCTTTATGCAATCAACAGAATACGCATCAAAGCGCACCACCCGCCGCTACGCGACCCAAGCCATCATCTCTTTGAAAAATCAAAGATAGATTAATATCTTTTCTTTTCCGGACCCATAGCATCACAACTCTTATTTGTTATCCTGATGCAATAATCCACTTGGCGCGCCGGAAAAAGACGTTTGACATGTTGGTCAGCATTCTGTATTCCAAGCTTGAATCATTTTTCACAGCAAACCGATAGAGGACCAATATGACAGAGATTAATGAAACAGCACAGGCTAACCAAAAAAAGATTGTATTTGCGATCGCTCTTTTATTGATCATGGCTCTTGGTTTATTCGGATATTGGTTTTTCTTCATGCGAGGAATTGTATATTCTGATGATGCCCGCATTGACGCTAACATGGTAGACCTTGCGCCCCAGGTTGGCGGTGTGATCACCCAGGTGAACTTTAACGAGGGTGATCTGGTGAAAAAAGATCAGGTCATGTTTGAGTTGGACAAAAACCTTCTGCAGGCTGCCCTAACTAAGGCAGAAGCAGATGTAGCCTCAGCCCAAGCCGCTCTTGCGGCAGCACAGGCACAATACGACAAGGCACTCCACGGACCTTTGGCTGACGAAATAAGAATCGCACAGACTGCCGTTGAAAAAGCTGCTGCAGAGAAGCAATTGGCTGATATGAATTGGTCGCGCGCAAAGGTTCTTTTTGATCAACAGGCACTGTCTGCTGCAGACCGCGATCGGGAAAAGACAACATGGGAATTGGCTAAATGGAAATACGAGGAAGCACTTGAGCGGCTGAATCTTCTAAAAAAAGGAACACGTAGCGAAGATATCTCTGCAGCCAAAGCTGCACTTGATGCAAAAAAAGCTGATCTAAATTCTGCCAAGGCGCGTCTAGAGCAGACCAGGATCAATGTTGAATATTCCGCGGTTCTCTCGCCATTTCCCGGAGTCATAGTGCGCCGGTGGCGTGATCCTGGTGCTACTGTGGCCGCAGGTACACCTATATTAACCTTACTCGATCCAGCTACGCTCCATGTAGCCGCTAACATTGATGAAAAGAATCTCGACAAGATAGAAGTCGGCGATACGGTTGATATATCAGTGGATGCCTATCCAAATCTCCGTCTGACCGGACATGTGGAAAAAATTTTACGGGCAACAAATTCACAATTCAGTCTAATTCCTTCAGAGGGCACCTCTGGTACCTTTATCAAGGTGGCACAACGCGTGCCTTTGCGCATCACATTTGATAATCCATCTGATCTGCCCCTCGGACCAGGGCTTTCTGTAGAGGTTCGCATCCACTCCCATAGTAATTCTCAGCAAAAGCTAGCAAAGCTGCATGAATAATCTCGTATCTGAGAAATCCTACCGCTGGGTAGTTCTTGGTATCATCATGATGGGAACCTTCATGTCCATACTGGACTCCAGCATCGTGAACGTTGCCCTGCCACACATGATGAGCGCCTTTGGCGTGAACAGGGACAAGATCGAGTGGATATCTACCGCGTATATGCTATCTCTGGCAGTCTCCATGACCCTGGTGGGCTGGCTGGTAAAACGCTTCGGACACAAGGCACTTTACTTAACTTCTCTTACTATCTTCACCCTTGGTTCTGCTACCTGCGCCTTTGCCTGGAGTTATCATGCCATGATTGGCTCGCGCATCATTCAGGCCATCGGCGGCGGCGCTATTCAGCCGGTTGGAATGGCAATCGTATCTGAGCTGTTCGAGCCAAAAGAGCGCGGCAAAGCGCTCGGAATCTGGGGGACAGGGGTCATGATCGGCCCTGCCATTGGCCCTACCCTTGGCGGCTATTTGTCAGACTGGTTCAACTGGCGCTCCATTTTTTCAGTCAATCTTCCCTTCGGTGTCATCACCCTGCTTGCAGGTCTTTTGATCATGAAACACGATAAACCTTCCAGCGACAATGCCGCTCCATTTGACTTCATGGGATTTCTCTTTCTTTCTATGGCCCTTATCGGTGGCCTGATTGCTTTCGCTGATGGCCAGGACAAAGGATGGGATTCCCGCTACATACTGACCTGCTTCGCATTTGCCTTTGTGGGACTTGTAATGTTTATTGCCATAGAATTGAGCGTTCCACACCCGCTCTTTGATCTTCGCTTGTTTCGATTTCGTAATTTTTCGCTCGGTATGGGCCTGACGATCTTCCGTGCAGTAGGTTTGTTCGGCGGGGTATTTTTACTCCCTATCTTTCTTCAAAATCTGGCAGGCTACACCACTATTCAGACCGGACTTCTCATGATGCCTGGCGCCATTGTAATTGGTATCATGATGCCGATAGGCGGACATCTTGCTGATCGCTATGGCCCGCGGGGGCTGGTAACATTAGGAGTAGTCATCACTGGCTTATCCTTATTATTGTATGGCCGCCTGGATCCATCCATGACAAAAACCATGATTATCGTGCCACAGATGATACGTGGAATAGGACTGGCCTTGATGATGGCGCCTCTTATCACTGCCTCCATCAACGCTGTGCCCCAGCATCAGATCGCCTCTGCATCGAGTCTTCTCAATATATCCCAGGCAGTGGGTGGTGCTTTTGGCATCGCACTCCTAAACACCTGCGTTACCAATCTTATCCACGTGCATACCGTACGCCTTGGTGAAATGACCGGGCTACAGCCAGAGCTGTTTATGCGTCTGGCACGGCAAGCTGTAACTATCATGCATTCTCATGCACCTGCGATTGCCACAGGAAATTCCGAAACGATCCTGGCAATAACTGGAAAGATGATTGCACGCCAGGCGAGCATACTCGGATTTGACAACGGATTCATGATAGCCGGTTTTATAGTACTGGCCAGCATCCCGCTTTCTATAATGCTCAAACCTTTAGCGCATCATTCTAAATGATCCTCAAAAAATTGGGGCATAACGATATAGTTAATCTAAGGATGAGAATCTATTATCGGCAATAAAAAAAATTTATGCCGTATTGACTTAATGAAAAACTTACCATAAAGGAGAGAGCTATCTATGGGCGGCTTTTTTGGCATTTCATCAAAAGGCGATTGTGTAAAGGATCTGTTCTACGGGACAGACTACCACTCACATCTCGGCACAAAGCGTGCCGGCCTTGCAGTTGTCGGGCCTCTGGGCTTTACGAGGGCCATTCACAGTATTGAGAACGCATACTTCAGATCAAAGTTTGAGCCGGATCTGCCTGAATTCCGCGGCAACAAAGGAATCGGCGTGATCAGCGATTATGATTCCCAGCCGCTCATCATCAACTCGCACATGGGCACATTCGGGATCGCGACTGTGGGAAAGATCAATAACCTGGAAGATCTCGGCAAAAGGGCTTTCTCTCAGCGGAAATATTTTGCTGAAACAGCAGACAAAGAATTGAACCCGACCGAGATGATAGCCATGCTGATCTGCGAAGAAGATTCTTTTGTATCTGGCATAGAAAAAGTCTTTTCCCTGATAAAAGGATCTTGCTCTTTGCTCGTGCTCACAGAAAAAGGTATTTACGCGGCGCGGGACAAGCTTGGCAGGACGCCGATCATTATTGGAAAAAAAGACGGATCGTTTGCTGCGTCATCAGAATCGAGCGCGTTGCCAAACATAGGCTTTAAGATTGAATATTATTTGGGACCCGGCGAAATTGTGCTCATCACTGAAAATGGATACGAGCAGAAAAAGAAACCTTCTGATAAGATGCAGATCTGCTCATTCCTCTGGGTTTATTACGGATATCCTGCATCAAACTATGAGAGCATCAATGTAGAAGAAACCAGGTATAATTGCGGCAGAGCACTTGCGCGAAGAGACACTGTAAGCGCTGA
>JAGVNP010000063.1 GCA_020053185.1 Deltaproteobacteria bacterium
AAAGAGCCGCAGTCATAGCAGAAGTCCATTTGATGAAATCCCTTCGGGAGAGTCCCTTTTCTTTGAGGGTCTCAAAGAAATCCTCCCTGGACTCAGGGAGCGATTCGTCCATATTTTCCATATGGACCTTGCAATGTTCCATCAGCCTTTTGTAATGCTCGTTTAAAGACTTATTGTTTCGTCCCATACTACCTCCATTTTTTTAAATTTAATCGGCAGGCTAAACTCTATTACTACAGTAAGGTCTCTCCTTATTATGCTTGTTTGAGCTATATAATAGAACAAAAACGACTGGTCAATCACTTTTTAAGACAACGGTCTTAGAAAAAATTAAAATTGAGGGAGTCTTTAAGTTAGATGCTGAAAGACCAGGAAAAGAAACCCCCTGGTCTTTATTCTTAGGTTTTTACTTTTTTTCTTTTTCAGCTAGCCAGCGCGGAAAGAGGGTTTCTCGATGTGGCTGCTGCGGTATGGAATAGTTTACTGATGGGGCAGACGACATCCTTTTTGTGGTTAGGGGAAAAGTAGCCAATAAATGGATTATGCAGTTTATGTTTGCTTTTGCTGCAAGGGGGTTCAACCCATGCCAGAATATTTTACTTGATAACGATGATGAAATCGAACTAGAGATATCGAAGGGAGTATTATAATGAATATCGGAGCTTATTCGATCGAAGATTATATGCACATGGTTAAGGCTTTTCATGGCAGCGTTGCACCCGGTCTCCTTATCGGGGGATTTATGGTTGACCTTGCAATGAAGAACATCCCTGAAGGGATTTTGTTTGAAGCCATTAGCGAAACCCAGACCTGCCTTCCTGATGCGATCCAGCTCCTCACGCCTTGCACCATCGGTAACGGGTGGATGAAAGTCATGAATTTCGGTCGCTACGCAATATGTCTGTATGACAAGCAGGAAGGGATCGGAGTGAGGGTTTTTCTTGATCCTGAAAAGCTGGAAGACTGGTCAGAGATTAAGTCTTGGTTCTTCAAGCTGAAGTCCAGAAAAGAGCAGGATATTGCCGCACTTCAGAATCAGATTATTGAAGCAGGTACTGATATTCTCACCATACAGAATGTAACTATCGATAAATCTTTACTCGGCAAAAAGAAAATGGGACCTACTGCAAAATGTCCGGTGTGCGGTGAAGCATATCCGATGAAAGATGGTGATAAATGTCTTGCTTGTCAGGGAAATAGTCCGTACCAGAGCAATACTCAACACTCTACGCCTGAAACCAAATCGGGCCATAAGGTTGTTAGGATAGTTAAGCCGGATATGGATTAAAAACATGATCATTAAGGTTCCTGCAATTCAAGTAAATAAGGACAAAATAATACAGATAGAAAATGATGTATGTGTAGAGGAGTCATATCAACTTTTTCTTAATGATGAATCGCTTGTAAATCTTGTAGCAAGCCCGTCACAGCTAAGAGAGCTTGGGCTAGGGTTTGTAATGAGTAATGGCCTTGTGAAAAACAAGGAGGATATTGAGAGCGTTGATGTGGTTGGAAAAAAGATCAAGGTCTATGCGAAAGCCCGAACCAAGGCCGGAGTCAAGCTGATACAATCAGGCGGTGGAATCAGTGTGGGCAAGACGCTTAAAAAAGTACATTCTTCTATACATATTAGTCAGGACGATGTGTTTAAAATTATCTCAGAGATTGAATCTGATATTTGGAAAAAAACAGGTGGTGTGCATTGTTCAGTGATTTTTTCAGAAGGTCAATTAATAGTGAAGGCTATTGATGTTGGCAGGCACAATACTGTTGATAAAGTCATAGGTCATGCAGTCTTACACAATATTGATCTCTCCCAGTGCATATTAGGCTGTTCGGGACGGCAGCCCGCAGGCATGGTGGCAAAAGCAGCAAACGTGGGGATTCCCATTATTGTCTCAAAGTCTTGTTCTACTGATAAGGGGATCGCCTTATCAGCAGAAGCAGGAATAACCCTTATCGGCTTTGCAAGAGACAGCAGGTTTACCGTGTATACCTGTCCTCACCGAATAGAACAAATCCTTTAAGGTCTGGACTGAACCGAATTTAATTTTTAATTGTTAAGAACATAGCTCTGGAATTTTTGTCAGACGATCGCCATTAATCGACATATCTATTTTTGTGCTATGTGTTTGTATTCAAACACAAATCTATGCTAAAAAGTCACTTAACTTATACCCGGCCTAAAAAATGAGGCAAGGCCACTTGGGAGAGCGGAGAACAAATTTTTGTATGAATAATATTACCGGGGCATTTCTTATCGGAGGAAAATCCAAAAGATTCGGCAGGGATAAAGTTGTATATCCAATTGGAAGAGAAGTGCTTTCCCAAAAAGCCATAGATATAGTGAAAACAGTTGCTAAGGATATTATTCTCATTGGGCATCCAAGAAAAGAGTTAAGCCACTATAAAACAGTTGAAGATCTAGTGCCGGGTAGTGGCCCCCTTGGCGGAATATACACAGCACTCAGTGTAGCAAAAACCGAATATGTATTTGTGTTTGCTGCAGATATGCCTTTCCTTAATATTGAGTTAATTAAACACATGGCTACATTGGCAGGTGATCACGATATAATAATTCCCAGTTGGTCCAATGGCACAGAACCTCTTCATGCCATTTACAGAAAGACTCTTACCTCTCCGATTAAATCGATGATAGAAAAAAAACATTTTAAAATAGACCGTATTTCTGAAGTGGAAGGTATATCAATATTAAAAGTCACTGAGGATATTGTACGGACTTACGGCGATCCTAAAAAGATTTTTCATAACGTGAACACACTTAAAGATCTGGAAATGGTTTCGAATTTAATCCAGTGATCCTACGTTGCTCGCGGATAGTGGGTTTCGCAATGTGACTGCTGTGTTATGGAATAATTTACTTATGTTGCAAACGCTCCAGGGCATTGACGATGTCTTCCAATGGCGGTCGTCGGTTGATGTCATGGATGTCGATAAATCGGATAATACCCTTCTTGTCGATCACGAAGATAGCACGTTCGGCTGTCCCGTTCGAGCGTAAGACGCCATACTTTTTGGCTACCTCGCCATGTGGCCAGAAATCCGAGAGCACGGGAAACCAGAGCTCTCCCATCTGAGCAGTCCAGGCAAAAAGCGTTGGGATATTGTCTTCGCTGATACCCAGCAGGATGGCATCATGGGCATCGAAGATGTCCTGCACGATATTGTAGCCCGGCCATTGGTCGGAACATACCGGTGTCCATGCCGCGGGTATGAATGAAATGACCACATTCATCTTGCCTTTATAACTGCTCAACCGGATTTTTTTACCTGTTACTGACGGGAGCATAAAATCCGGAGCTCTTTCCCCGACTTTCAGAATAGGCACGCTGTCAATTGGCTTGAGTTTTCCCACTTGGTAGATGCGGTCCTTAAATGCGTCTGAGGTTGCAAATGCGGTTGAAACACAGGCAATAGCCATACTGACCACAATGATAAGACATCGTGAACGCATCTTCATTATTTACCTCCGCAAGCAGTTTCAGAAAGCTTAAGCATCTCGTCCAAAAAAGCTTTGGGATTCGAAAATCCGCCGTCTTTTGAATAAAAGACGCAATATCCGCCCTTGCCGTCTACCTTAAGACCGATGAAGTGCGGAGTGAGCAGTCCATGCATGAGGTTGGAAATGGCATAATTTTTGTCATCGAATAGGGGAAAGGCTACTGCATATTTTTTCCGGAAGATGTTGACCTCGAAAGGTGAGTTTCCCACGCCGATACCGAGAAGGAGTACCTTAACCTTAAGCTTTGGATTGCTCTGGATAAGACGATGTAACTCATTTACCGTCGGCGCGTACTTTTGACAGTGCGGACAGTACATATTAAAGATCTCAATAATGATGATTCCAGGTCGTAGATCAGCAATCCCGAATTGACCTGATTTTGCCTTTATCCCCAATTGTTTGCGTATTAATTTATCAGTGGGGACCGTTAGTTTGAGGCTCCCGAGTTCCTTGCTATAGGGAAGGGGAGGTTCTGCTGATTGGACCGGGTGTGCTCCAAGTATGCCAGAAATAAGTATGGCCATGCAGCAGATAATTACGTCTCTATACGTAATATGCCGCATGGCCATTTTCTTATATTTTTACTTCTTTTCTTTTTCTTCGAGCCAGCGTGGGCAGTGTGTCTGGCACCATGCCCGCGAGCAGTAGCCAGTGATCATGGCTCCAACCGTACCTGGGTTGCCGATGGTTCCAAGATAAATGTGGATCACGATGAAAGCTGCAATGACAAGTCCTGACAAAGCGTGCAGCATAAAAGCCCAGCGTGCAATCATCGGAGGGAAGATCTGTGCATTGACCATTGCCAAGCCAGAAACCACAATCAGAGCTCCGAATGCTATCACGCACCAGAAAAATGCCTTCTGCCCGGCGTTATACTTGTACACAGGCGGCAAGTTCTTTGCTTCCCACAGGTATCCTCCAGCCTGCATCATCCAGCCCAGGTCGTCTTTTTCAAACATGCTGTCCTTGGCCCACATGAAATATGCATAACCTGTTGCTATTGCAAAGATGACACCTGAGAAGATGTGCATCCATTTGGTTGCATAATAGCCGCCCAAAACAGTGGGGATGATCGCCCATGCGTGGAACATGAGTCCAAGACCTGTTATCACGCAGAACAGGCAACTTAGTGCCAGTATCCAATGGGCAATACGCTCAGTAGCATCTGTTACCATAATCATATCTTTTTCATGATGAGACATATTACTCACCCCCTTCTTTCTTCTCGTGAACCTCATGAGGTCCTTTGATCAGATAATGTAAAGCAGCTCCACCTGCTACTGCGCCAATGCCTAAAAGAGTGAAGGGCTTGAGCAGATTTTTCCACAACAGCACCAGAAGCGGCATGCTTGGATGCGGATTGGTGTGTGACAGATCAGATGCCTTGATGTTGTTCGGAAATACGCAAACCACATGAGTTGGGTATTTCGGATTGTTAGGATAGACTGTTCCATTGATGGTCTCAGCTCGTTTGATTGCCTTTTCCATCATCTCATCTTTGTTTCCAAAGCTCAAACAACCGGTAGGGCAAGCCATAACGCAGGCAGGCGTTCTGCCATTCGTGATACGGCTATAGCAAAGCGTGCACTTGGCTATCTTATCAGCTGCCTTGGAATAGCGGGGAACATCAAATGGACAGCCAGCTGTGCATGCCTTACATCCGATACATAATTTTGGATCATGTATGACAGCGCCTTCGTCGGTTTTTGCAAGAGCTCCTGTCGGACAGACTTTCACACATGCAGGGTGGTCACAGTGCATGCATGCATCATGGCGCATAATCCATCTTAATTTGCCATCCTGTTCTATCTCGTCGTAACGGATCAGATTCCAGGTATCAAATGAAAGATCAGGCGGATTCTGATATGACCCTGTAAATCCGGTTTTTTCAGCAGGAAGTTCGTTCCATTGTTTGCAAGCCACCTGGCATCCTCTGCAACCTGCACATCTTGATACATCCACTAGTTTTATATATTCAGCCATGGCTTACCCCCTCTCCTTTTCTATGTTCACCAGGAATGCCTTATACTCAGGGATCATGGTGTTTGTGTCACCAATAAACGGGGTGAGGTCATTGGCAATGCTGCCTGTTACTCTTC
>JAGVNP010000244.1 GCA_020053185.1 Deltaproteobacteria bacterium
AATTATTGATGTATTTAAATTTAACCAGATAATCAGGAGGATGAAATGATCACAATTATTGCGACAGTGAAAGTAAAACAAGGCAAAATGGATGAGGCTGTTGAAGTTCTAAAAGACATTGTTCCAAAGATCAAAGCAGCAGAGCCCGGCTGTCTTACATATATCCCGCACAGGGTCCGTGGTGAAGACAATACAATTATTTTCTACGAAAAATACAAAGACAAGGAAGCTTTAACACTCCATTCCAATAATCTGCTCAAATCCCTGGAAAAACTTTTCCCGCTGCTAGAACCTGGTATGGATGCTAAGATCTGCTCCGAAGTTTTATAAAGTATTAATATATTGAGCGCTCTGTTCACGTAAGCCGTACTGTGATATATCTTTGTCAATGAGCACTGACTATCGCGATAGGGATTTTTCTTTTCAATGGAGGGGAGCCTTTTCCAAAAAGTGGTTTTGCTTCATTCTTTTCTTTGGACTATCCATCTTTCTTTTCACTGCATGCAGTAACTCTGGCAAAGATAACAATGCTCAGGATGAAAACAATGGCTGGATCGGGGCATGGGCTGCAGCGCCTTACGGACCTTATCCGCTTGGGCCACTTTCTAATTATCCGGTGGATAACAGTCCTGTAGATCCGCTTGCAATGACAACAATATTTCCTGATGATCAGGCAGAAGATCAGAGCTTCCGCATGATCGTTCATCCCACGATCGGGGGCGAAAAAGTGCGCATTCGTTTATCGAATCTCATGGGTAATCAACCAATCATCTTTGATTCAGTACACGTCGCAATACGCGCACTTGGACCAGCGCTTCCAGCGATCATGCCGGACAGCGAAAAATCAGTGCTGTTTAATGGCAGCTCGCAAGTCATAATTAATCCGGGCAAAGAGGCAATAAGCGACCCTGTTGATTTTGTCTACAGCGTTGGGGATGACCTTGCAATATCCTATCACGTGGTTGGCAAAAGCGGTCCTATGACCTGGCACGCGATTTCATTCGGACTTAATTATGTCAGTCTTCCCACGACCGGCGACACTACCTCTGATCCTACTGGCGTCAGCTTTACGCAGATCTCTGTGGGCTGGTTTTTTATCAGCGGCGTGGATGTTTATGCTCCAGAAGCGCTCGGCACAATCGTTGCCTTTGGCGACTCAATCACTGATGGTGCCTATGAAGTGCCAGAGACCAACACGCGCTGGCCAGACTTGTTTGCCCAGAGACTGGCTGACGAAGGTATTGCCATGGGCGTGCTCAATCAGGGCATCAACAGCAATACCGTGACCCCTGAACTCGATGGGTTTGCTGGCCCGTGTGCTATATATCGCTTTGAGCGCGACGTGCTTGAAAGGCCTGGCGTTAAATCAGTGGTTATCCTTGAGGGTACCAATGACCTTGCTGCAGGCGTGCCAGCTGAAGATGTCTATGCCGGCATTTGCTCGCTGGTGGATCAAGCCCATGCAGCTGGCCTACGTGTTGTGGTTGGTACGATCACGCCCCGCTTAGATGTGGCCATGGGCTGGGATCCAACTACAGGTGAGCCAGAGCGGCAGGAACTGAACGCATTACTGAGAGCTGACACCAGTTTTGACGGATTGGCTGAGTTTGATAAGGCCCTGGCAAGCCCGCTTGATCCTAGCCTGCCCAATGTGCCCTATTATTTCGCAGATCTGCTGCATCCTAATTCTATAGGCTTTATGATCATGTCTGATACAGTGCCGCTGGAAGCGCTTGTGCCCTAGATTGCCGCTCACTGGAAGAAAGCTCATCTGAATTCGTATTGTCATTGCGAACACATTCGCTTCGCTCAGTGTAAACTCCGTGAAGCAATCTGACTGTAATACAGTCATCCCTTCGGCTCCGCTCAGGGCAAGCTCTGAGGGCAAGACCCGAAGGATCTTGTTAAGATTCTTCGCCCTTCGGACTCAGAATGACACTTAGTGTTAGATCGCCATCCTTCTCTTCGTTCAGGACAGGCTTAAGCTTACACTCCTCGCGATGACAAAAAACGATTATGTAAAGGCCTAGATCGAAGAAGAAAAATCATTGATAATTGCGATGATCTCTTTTGGCTTTTCCATTGGAATGAGATGTCCTGCGTGTGCGATGGGCTTGTAAGAGCTGTTTGGGATAAGCGAGGAGATTTTTTTAAGATCAATGTAGTGTCTGTTTTCGCTTTTCTCTCCCTCAAGCACAAGAGTGGGACAAGATATCTTTGGAAGTAGCGGCCACGGATCATAATGCATTGCGCCCATAAACATGGAAGCTTCGCGCTTTGGGGAGCAGGTTAATTGGAGTCCACCGGAGTCACCCTGTTTCATGCCGAATCGTATATAAAGCTCAAGCATTTCTGTATCCCAGTTTTTAAAAAGACTCCTTGAGTTAAGATAACTCATGGCATCTTCTTCGTCTTTCCAATGGTTCTTACGTTTGATTGATTTGGAAGCAAGGGGATGATCTTCCACCCTAATTTTAATATTGTACAGATTCTCTGGCAGAAAAATAGGCTCTATGAGAATCAGGCCGCTTGCTTCCAGGCCAAATGCTGCATTTGCCATGATAAGAACGGTTGCGCCCATAGAATGGCCAACCAGCAAAGGCTTTTTTATGTTAAGTTTTTTGCAGAACACAGCAAGATCGTGTGCAATGGTCATCCAGCTCAAGCCGCCTTTTTCAGGATCGGTCTCCCTATGATCGCAAAAATATGGAGCAATCACGCTGTGGGATTTTGAAAGCTCTCGTGATATTGGATGCCACAGCCAGGGCAGGAAGCCTGTTGCATGCAAAAGGATTATGGTTGAATCATGGCCGTCATACAAAAGGTAGGACAGATCTGTATCGCCAATATTTTGCGTCAGCGTTTTCGGTTTTTTTCCCGATGTCATTCCAGCTCCTTAAAAATTAGAAATCAAGACAATCATTTTAATTACCAGATTGTGCGGCATGTTGTCATATCAAAAAATGTAAGATGGATTAAAGGGGTCTTATTTGTCTTATTGGTCTGATTGGTTTTATTTAACTTAAAACTGACTCTCTCATGAAAAGTTGAGGAAGTCACTTTTATGTCATTCCCATGAAAATGGGAATCCAGTGTTTTTCGCTAGGCGCACGCTCTCTGGATTCCCGCCTACGCGGGAATGACAAAAGTAGTGCGGGAATGACGACTTTTTGCGAGTTCATCAAAACTAAAAATTTAAAATCAAAAACTACAACAAAAAGTTGGACACTGATTGCTGATAGCTAAAAACAACCAACCACAAACAACACGCAACCGTTTTAGCCATATAATCAGCCATATATTTATATTGCCATTTTAGCCGGTTCATGGTAAGGCATATCCGATGAAGGTGGCCCATTTTGAATGGGACGAGGCAAAAGACAAGGAAAACCAGGAGAAGCATAATGTTTCTTTTTCCCTTGCTCAGCATGCGTTTTTTGATCCTCAGCGTGTTATTGTCGAAGACGTTGAGCATAGCGCCTCGGAAGACAGGTTTTATTGCATAGGACGCGTCTACGATGGCATTATGACTGTAAGATTCACTTATCGCAGTGATGTTATTCGTATCTATGGCGCAGGATATTGGAGAAAAGGAAGGAAAATATATGAAGAGCAAAATAAAATACACCGATGAACCCATGGGCAAACTGAGAGTTGCCAACGATTTTCTTCCAGCACCGGATCAGTTGGTCTTGAAAGAAGACAATGTTAAGGTGACGATCGCCTTGCGAAAAACGAGTGTTGAATTTTTTAAGAGAGAGGCCAGAAAGCATCATACCTCATATCAAAAAATGATCAGACAGCTTGTCGATTGGTACACAACTCAGCATCGGAAAAGCGCCTGACAATTCAACCACGGACAACTAACAATCAGCGTTTCTATTGCGCCCTCTGTTCACGTAAGCCATGCTGTGGTATATCTCTTGATCTTATGGCTATTGATCATCTCATCACAGATAAAGAGGTATTTACATATCATCTCAGGAGTATGCTTGCCTCAATGGATCGCCGGGTGATCCCCATAGAAGGCTTAAGGCCTTCTGCTGTGATGATCCCATTGTGCTACAAACAGGGCGAGCCATTTGTGATCCTCACAAAGCGCTCTATGAATGTGGAGTATCACAAGGGAGAGATCAGCTTTCCTGGCGGGAGTCTTGATAAAGATGACAAAACCATAGAGATGGCTGCACTGAGGGAAGCGCATGAGGAGATCGGGCTAAAACCCGAAGCAGTCAATGTGCTCGGACTGCTTGATGACTACATTACCTTACTCGGATTCCATATCACACCTGTTGTTGCAATGGTGCCATATCCCTATGAGTTCAAGATAAACAGCGAGGCACAGTCTCTTCTCTGGGTTCCTTTGCGGGAAACGCTTAAGGACGATGTGTGGATGGCGCAGAGACGGGCCTGGGGTGAGAAAGGCATGAACATTTATTTTCTCAAGGCAGAAGGCGGCGTTGTCTGGGGCGCAACCGCGCGCATATTAAAACGCCTTGTTGATCTTATTGCGGGAAGAAAAATACCATTTGGACCTGTGTCCAAAGAGGCGATTGACTGGG